>JBHHVK010000200.1:0-3510 GCA_046754205.1 Thermodesulfobacteriota bacterium | reverse complement strand
GATAACCGGTAACCGATCTACCTCTCGTAGACCCCCATCAGCTTCGCCGCGGCGAGGACATGCCCCTGCATGGCTATCTCCACGTCGGCCCTCGACGCGTCGGGCGGCAGGCCCAGCGACGGGGTGTCCAGCGCCGTTAAGGTGAAAAAGTACCGGTGGCGCCCGTGTCCCTTCGGCGGGCAGGGCCCTCCGTACTCGGGACGGTCGAAGTCGTTGGTCCCTTCCTTTATCGTCTCGGAGATGTCCATGTTCTCCGCCACGTTCCCCATGCCCCTCGACAGGTTATGAACCCCGGCCGGCAGGTCGTAGACCACCCAGTGGGTGAACGTCCCCCCCGGGGCGTCCGGGTCGTCGACGATAAGTACATAGCTCATGGTGCCTTCCGGTTCGCCTTCCCAGGTGAGCTCCGGGGAAATGTCCTCACCGTCGCAGCTGTGCAGCCTCGGCACCCCCTCGCCGTCGTTGAAGTCCTCGCTCGTGATAGTAAAGGCCATTGTGCTCCCTCCTTTCCCGTGTGATACGCCGCAGTTTAGAATAAAAAAGGCGATTAACGCGACAAGAACGCCCGAGGTCCTCAAGACGGCCTCCTTCCGTTTGTATCTCGCCATCGGCCCTGCCCCCCCCGGCCCCCCCCCCGCCGGCCCCTCCTACTTGAGATTCTAACGGAAATTTCCGGTTATGCAAGCCCGGTCCGTCCCGGTCCTGCGGAAAAATGTTTTTAATCCGGAGGGTTGCGCGCCCCCTCGGGGGCCGCCCGCCCGTCCGCCACGTGCGTCCCTTAAAGGCATTGAAAAAAAACGGAAAATCAGTTACTTATAGGGTAGGCGCCGGGGGCCGGGGGGGGGCGCCGGGGGCCGCCGGGAAGGGTCCCGGCAACTCCGGCCCGCGTCCTGTTCCCCCTTTCGTTTTTTTCAGGGAGTCGTCTTGAAGGTCAGATTCATAGTAAACCCGGCGGCCGGCAGGTTCAACCGCGTAGAAGCCGTGACCTGCGCCGTCAGAGAGGTGCTCTCCAGCGCGGAGGGGTACTTCGACATAAAGGTGCCGACCACGACCGCCGGTGCCCAGCTCTTCAGCCGTCAGGCGCGCGACCTCGGTTTCGACGCGGTCTTCGCCTGCGGCGGGGACGGCACCATAAATGAGGTGGCTACCCCTCTGGTGGGGAGCGCCACGGCCCTCGGGGTGGTGCCCATGGGCTCTGGCAACGGGTTCGCCCTGTCGCTTTCCATACCGACGGACCTCAGGGAGGCCGTCGCCGCGGCAAGAACCCCCGGCACGACCCTCATAGACGCCGGGGAGGTCTGCGGCAGGTACTTCTTCTCCACCGCCGGCCTGGGCTTTGACGCGGCGCTGAGCAAGCGCTACAACGAAAGCCATTACATAAGGCGACGCCGGGGACTGGCCCCCTACGGCCCCCTTGCCCTGGCCGAGTTCTTTCACTACACCCCCGAGCCCGTCGTCATCAGGATAAACAACGAGTCCATACGCCTCACACCCTTCATCCTGACCGTGGCCAATACGGAGCGTTATGGAGGGGGGGCGGTAATAGCCCCTGGGGCGAGGCCCGACGACGGGTTGCTGGACGTTGCCGTGGCCACGCGGGTGGGGCTTGTCGGGGCGGCCGGGATCGGGTTGAAGCTCATGACGGGCAGGCTCGGGGAGTCGGGGAAGGTCAAATACTTCCGGGGCCAGGAGATCGAGGTCCAGAGGACCCGCTCCACGCTCGTCCACGCCGACGGAGAGCCCTTCGAATGGGGCGGGTCCATCCTCTTCCGCATACGCCCCGCCAGCCTCCGGGTCGTCACTGGCTGAGGCCGCCCTCCCCTCTATTGCAAGGCGGCGGGCATTGAGGTAAGATATCGCCGTGAGTATCTCATACGACAAGTCCAGGGCGGCGGACAAGGTGAAGTTCGAAGGCCGGTCCGCCGACAATGCCCTCTCCTTCCGCCCGGCCTCGAAGGGCGCCGGGGAGGAGAGGCCCTTCGTCGAGCTCGACCCGGGGGAGAGGCTGCGTCTGGCTTACGGGCACCTTGAGGCCATGAGGCGGTTAAACGGCGGGTACCTCTCCGGCCACAGCCCCGGGGAGGAAGGGGCGGACCGCTGCGACTCCATCCGGCTCCGCGATGTCATGTACGCCGCATACGCCAACGAGTACGTGGGCGCATACGACAGGATGGTCGAGAGCCACAGGCTCATAATGAACGTCTTTCTCAGGTCCCGTCAGGATATCGCAAGGGCGGTGAGAAGGCGTACCTGCCCCGGGGACTGCGCCGACGGGGTCGTCCCGGCCGCGGTCCATTCCGTCACGCTCGAGGGGGCGGGCGGCGGCCGCCGACACCTGCTCGACCTCCTCGGACTCTTTCTCTTCAGGACCGGAGAGCTCGTTAAAAGGGGTTTTGGCGTCATGGGCCCGGACCGGTCGGAGACCCTCATGCTGCTCCGTGACATCGTGCTTTATCTCTCCACCGTCCGGTGGAGCACCGAGCCCGACTTCGGCCTCTGGGAGGAAGGCCCCGACCTGCACTCGTCGAGCGTCGGGTCCGTGCTGGCCGGGCTTACCATGTGGCACGACGACGGGTATTACGATTACAGGTACGCGGGCGGGGTCCCGCTTCACGACTATCTCCCCGTTCCCGGGGAGTTCATAGAGGCCGGCAGGGGCGCGCTCGACAGGCTCCTGCCCGCCGAGTCACCCACGAGGCCCTATGACCTCGCGCAGCTCAGCCTCGTATGGCCCTACGCCATCGTAAACGACTCCCAGGCCCTCGGGATACTCGAGAACGTCGAGACGGGTCTGGTAAGGAAGAGGGGGGTCGTCCGGTACCACGGCGACATGTACTTCAACTCCGACGAGGCCGCCCCCGGGGGAAATGAGGCGGAGTGGCCGCTCGGGTTCGCGTGGCTCTCGGCGGCCTACTCCGAGATGGCGCTCCGGGCCGCGAGGCTCGGCGGCATCTTCAGCCCGCCGGCGGAGTACATCGAGAAGGCCGAGACGTACATCGAGCGTCTCGAGTCCGTCATGACCGCGGACGGACGCGTACCCGAGCTTTACTCCGGCGGGCAGGCAAGCTCCGGCGCGGCCTTCGCCTGGGGCCAGGGGCTCTACGTGGTGGCCCGCCAGATGCTCGCCCTGGCGCGCGAGAGGCCCGGCGGCCTTTAAGGGCCGGGGGCCGGCGATGGCGGACACTTTCCCTTTTCCGGGCCGACCCGTCCCGGTCGCGAAGGAGGCCAGATGAACCCTGTAGCCTTCAGGGCGACGCTCCTCAATATCATCGGCAACACCGTCCTGTTCGCCATCAAGCTCGCGGCCGGGATCCTCTCCGGGTCCATAGCTCTCATATCCGACTCCATAAACTCTCTGAACGACATCGCCAGCTCCATCGCCACCTTCATCTGCGTCAGGATATCGGGCAAGCAGGCCGACGAGGGGCACCCCTTCGGCCACTCCAGGGCCGAGCCCATAGCCGGGCTCATCATAGCCGTGCTCGCCGGCATCCTCGGCTTCGAGGTCAT
>JBHHVK010000199.1:0-3549 GCA_046754205.1 Thermodesulfobacteriota bacterium | reverse complement strand
CTTCGGCAAGGTCGGCCGCGCCGAGACCGCCACGGACCCGGCCCCGCTTTCGATGATGGAGACGACGATAACCCTGAAGCCGAAGAGCGAGTGGCGCGAGGGCATGACCACGGAAAAACTCACCGAGGAGCTCGACCGGGCCATACAGTTCCCGGGCGTGACAAACGCCTGGACCATGCCCATAAAGACCCGCGTCGACATGCTCAGCACCGGCATCAAGACCCCCGTGGGAATAAAGGTGGCCGGTGACGACCTCGAAGTCCTCGAAGAGCTCGGTAAACGCATAGAGGCCATCATAAGGCGGGTCCCGGGCACGCTCTCCGTATACTCCGAAAGGGTCGTCGGCGGCAACTACGTCGACTTCGACATAGACAGGGAGGAGGCCGCGAGGTACGGGCTCACGGTGAGCGACGTACAGGACGTCATCCAGTCTGCCATCGGCGGGATGAACGTGACCACGACGGTCGAGGGCCTTGAACGATACCCCGTGAACCTCAGGTACGGCCGGGAGCTCCGGGACGACATCACCAAGCTCAAGCGAGTGCTCATACCCACGCCGACGGGGGCGCAGATACCGATAACACAGGTGGCGGAGATAAAGATCAGGAAAGGCCCCCCGGCCATCAAGAGCGAGAACGCGAGGCTCAATGCCTGGATATACGTAGACCTCCGGGGAGTGGACGTGGGCACTTACGTCGCCAACGCCAGGGAGGTCCTTTCAAGGGAGATCTCCATGCCGCCCGGGTACTCGCTGACCTGGTCCGGGCAGTACGAGTACATGCAGAGGGCCAAGGAGCGCCTCAAGATAGTCGTGCCCCTGACGCTCGTCATCATATTCCTGCTGCTCTTCTTCAACTTCAAGAGCGTCGTGGAAAGCATGATAGTCATGCTCTCGCTACCCTTCGCCCTGGTCGGAGGGGTGTGGCTCATGTATCTGCTCGGCTATAACATGAGCGTGGCCGTGGGGGTCGGGTTCATAGCCCTTGCAGGGGTCTCGGCCGAGATAGGGGTCATCATGCTCGTGTACCTCGACATGGCCTATGAGAAGCGCTACCTCCACGGCGAGATGAACTCGCGGGCGGACCTGCACGCGGCCGTCGTCGAGGGGGCGAGCCTCCGCATACGCCCGATAATGATGACCGTATCGGCGATCATAGGCGGGCTCCTGCCCATCATGTGGGGCTCGGGTACGGGAAGCGAGGTGATGAAGAGGATAGCCGCGCCCATGGTGGGCGGGATGGCCACCGCCACCCTGCTGACGCTCCTCGTCATCCCCGTCATATACGCCCTCTGGAAGGGCGTCGGTCTCGGAAGGAAGGGCAGGAAGTGAAGGAGGAGTCATGAAGGAGATAAAGGCATACATCAGGCTTAAGAAGGCCGAGGAGGTGATCCGCGCCCTCGAGAAGGCCGATGTGCCCGGGTTCACCGTGGTGGAGGTCAGGGCGCTCGGCAAGGCCGCCGTCCCGGAAAGGGAGACCCTGTCCATCGAGTACGCCGAGATGTACAGCCCCATCACCAAGCTCGAGGTCGTCTGCAACGACGACGAAAGCGAGAGGATCGTGGCCCTCATCCGCGAGAGCGCGTCCACCGGACACCGGGGAGACGGGATGATATTCGTCTCGGATGTCTGCTGCGCCGTGAAGATAAGGACCGGCGAGAGGTGCGAGGACGGGCTCGCAACCGGTCCTGAAAAGGTCAGGCCCGAATAACGGCAACAAAAGATGGAGGTAGACGATATGAGCAGGTCGAAAATGGGCGCCCGCGCCGTAGTCGCGGCAGTGCTAATCGCCGGAGCGGTCCTGGCCGGCGGGGTTTTAACCTATACCTTTTCCGGGACCGACGCACAGGCGGCGGAGCTCTCCGCGGCCACGCCGAGCGAGGTCTGCATGGTCAACGACCGGGTCTTCGGCAAGCCCCAGATACCGGTGGAGTACGATGGCAAGACCTACTACGGCTGCTGCGCAGGTTGCGTTACCCGCATCAAGGAGGACCGGACGGTCCGCTACTCGACGGACCCGGTCACAGGGCGCGAGGTCGACAAGGCCACGGCCGTCATACTGGAGGGGGCCGAGGGCGAGGCCCTCTACTTCGAGTCCATGGAGACCGCCAAACGCTACCGCGCCCCCGTAAGTAAATAAACGAAGCCGTAGGGCCGTCATCCCCCCAGGGGGGTGTCATGGCCGCTGCGGCGAAGGGAAAAATTTTTTCCCGTTAAACTCTACGTTTTGTAGAAAAGCATCTCCTGCCTGATATACTCGAACCAGGAGGGCGGGAGAGGGAGAGGCGGGCGATGGAAGGTCCCGTCTCAAGGTTGGAGCCGGCGCGGTACACTTAACGCAAGAGGCTAAGAGGCCCATGAAGGAGATAAAGGCATACATAAGGAAAAAAAAGGCCGAGGAGGTGATACGCGCCATCGAGGACTTCGGGGTCCCCGGCTTCACCCTCATAGAGGTCAAGTGCCTGGGCGCCGGCATGGACCCCGACAGGGCGAGCTTCTCGCTCGAATACGGGGAGGAGTTCTGCGCCACAACGAAGCTCGAGGTAGTCTGCCTCGATGAAGACGCGGAGAGGTTGGTTGATATCATCCGCAAAAGCGCGTATACGGGGCACCGGGGGGACGGGATGATATTCCTGTCGGATATAACCGGCGCCGTAAAGATAAGGACCGGCGAGAGCGGGAAGGGGTCTCTCGTTCCCGGGTCTGACCAGTGAGGGGCAAGGCTATGGATAGAATGAAAATTTCGGGCATCGAAATGGCCTTTGTCATGGCCGAGCAGCATGGCATGATACAAGAGCTCCTGGGGATGATGCGGGAGATGATGGGCATGATAAAGGCGATGTCCGATTCCCTTACCGTTAAACAGGAAAAGAGGCTCGGCGAGATGCAAAGAAGGGTGGAGGACATGATGGCCGGTGAAGAAGAATGGTTGAAGAAAAAACACGACGCGGTCATAAAGCTGTAAGGGCCTCTCATGGAGGCCGCAGGGGGGGCGCAGCGGCTATAGTGATTGTTATCGAGGCGGCCCGACGGGCCGAAAGTGGAAGGAAGATGTGATGATGAACTACGTTCTGGACTCCTCGCAGATAGGCAAGCTCCTGGACATGGGTTATTTCGAGGGCCGAAGGGTGCCCCGGACGGCCGTTCTCATAATGCCGCTGGACCCGGACAACGCCGAACCGGTGGTCATAGACGAAAACGGCTACAAGACCCCGATAACGCCTGAACAGGCCTCTTGCCTTTAATAAAGAGAAAGGAGGTGAGTACCATGACAAGGCGATTCACGGTGCCGAGAGTGGCGCATTGTGGTGAAGGACACAGTAGCGGGTCCCGGGCATGACCTTAAACTGCCCGCCATTTTATGACCCTGGGGGGCGCCTTTCGAAGATTTTGCGCCCGACCGTCCGCGAGGCTTCGCATTAGAGGGTATGTTGGGGGGCTTCGGAAAGAAACCGGGATATTCTGAAAGGCCTGCAGGCCCGATCCGTCGATGAATAAGAAGGAAGTCATAGATGCCCTGAGGGCGCTCCACGACCTCTCCAAGGCGATAA
>JBHHVK010000198.1:0-3551 GCA_046754205.1 Thermodesulfobacteriota bacterium | reverse complement strand
TCTCGTCCATCTTGTGCTTGTAGACCGCCGCGGCCACGAGGTCCCTGATGTCCTTGAGGAAGCTCTCGTGGTAGCCCGAAATGCCCTGGGGCGATACGAGGTGGCCACTGAAGGTGCCGACGAAGCGGCCGTGGGAGATCATGGGCAGGTTCATGTAGACGCGCTTTATGGCGCCGTCCCCCGTCCTGTCGACGAGGAAGACGTCTTCTCCGGACTCGAGCCCCTGCCCCTCAAGCCCCTCTCCGGCCCTGAGTGAGAGCTGGCCGAGGGATTTGGCGTCGCGGATGCTCGCCGCCCTGAGGAAGAGCCGCGCCGACTCTTCGTCGTAGATGTAGATGAAGCAGGTAAGCCCTGGGATGATATCGACGAGGTCCCGGGCCACGCGGGTGAGCCGCTGCTCGATAGGCAGGATAGAGGACATGATGGAGTCCGCCTTCTTCCAGAAAGTGAACTTGGCGGCGTCCACCTTGAGCTTTTCGTACTCGTTGGACCTCTGGATGACCTCTGCGGCGAGGCCGGCGAGGCTCGAAAGGAATCTGAGGTCCTCTTCGGTGAAGACGTGGGGGGAGTCCGAGGAGTTTACGTTTATCACCCCGATTATCTCTCCGTCCACGACCAGGGGCACGCACATGGCGCTCTTTACGTCCGTGCGGTCCATGGGGCGCTCGAACTTCAAGTTGTCGGCCTTGCCGGATACGAGAAGCGGCTTGCCGGTAGCGGCCACCCTGCCCGAGACCCCGTCCCCTATGGGCACGCGTATCTTGCGCACCACCTCCTCGTCCATCCCCTTGGCTATCTCGACGCTCAGGGTGGAGGTCTCCGGGGAGACGAGCATGATGGAGCCCCTCTCGGCCCCGGTGGACTCGCTGGCGAGCTTCAGGATGACGGAAAAGAGCTCCTTGCGGTCTATGGTGAGGCGTACGGCGTCTACTATCTCCCTGAGGGAAGTCAGAAGCGCCGACTGCTCCGTGGCCTTGCCCCTGGCCTCTTCCGGGGCCGTCGCCCTCACGCCCCAGAGCAGACGCGTGGAAAGGGGCCCGAGTTTTTCGATGTCCCTGAACTCGGGAGACTCGAGGAACTTCTCCGTGACCGGGCTCTGAAGGGCGTCGATGATTATGTCGAGCCCCTCGACCCTCTTCACGTCGTCGAGGTTGGAGGTCGCCTCTATCCCGAGCCCCGGGGCGAGCCTGTAGCCGAGCTCCTTCAACTTGAAGAGCATGGCCTCCCTGTTGGGGTCGGCCATGAGGCAGACCTTGCTCGACTTGTCCTTGAGGAGTATGGGCAGGAGCTTGAGGCCTTCCTTGTTGCCACCGAGTATGGCTATCTTCTTTATGGAGTTCGCCATGGACGTATTCAGACCTTCTCCAGTATCTTGAGCTCAAGCAGCCTGTTTATGAGCTTTATGGACTCCATGTCCCCGTTGTACTCGCCCCTCTCGGGGCCCTTCCCGCCCTTCTCGTCGAGCCTTCTCAGCCCCTCGAGTATCAGCGCCTCGCACTTGTCGAAGATGGTCTGCTCGGGGGCCTCGGCGTCCGGTTCGACCTCGAACTCCCCGTCGGTCCATGCGAGGAGCTGGTAGAAGGCCTCGGGGCCGGTAAGGTCCCTGTATACGGCGTGGACTATTTCGCCGTCCCTGGCGTAGACCCGCGCATAGCCCATGTCGCTCCCGAGATGGATCGCCACGCTCTTCCTCTCGGCGTTGAATATCTGTATTATGTCCACGAGGCTCATGTCCCTGAGCCTCCCCTTGACACCCATGCGTCACACTCCTTAGAGGTCTATCCAGAGGTCTTCGGCCTTCCCGTCAGGCCCAGGAAGACCTCGTTCGCTTCGCCCCGGGGCCGGGACTCGAAACCCCGGGGCCCGGACGGGGGCCGGTGCGCCGGGGAGTCAGGGGCCGCCGGGCCCTCGGTGGGCCCTATCCTCTACTCCTACTCCCTTATCTGCCCCTCGCCGTAGATGACGAACTTGCGCGTGGTGAGGTCCTCGAGCCCCATGGGGCCGAAGGCATGGAGCTTGGTGGTGGATATGCCTATCTCCGCGCCGAGGCCGAGCTCGTGACCGTCGGAAAAGCGGGTCGAGGCGTTTACGAGCACCGTCGAGGAGCCTACCTCTCTCAGAAATCTCTGGGCGTTGGCATAGTCCGTCGTCACGATGGACTCCGTATGGAGCGAACCGTACCTGGCGATGTGGTCCACGGCCTCGTCCATGGAGCCCACAACCCTTACGGCCAGGACCAGGTCGAGGTACTCGGCTTTCCAGTCCTCATCGGTGGCTTCCTTAATATCCTTAAGGATTTTCTTGGTTTCCGGGCATCCGCGCACCTCAACCCCGGCCTGGCGGAGCCTTGCGTAAAGGAGCGGCAGGAACTCGGGGGCGGAGAGCCTGTGGACGAGGAGCGTTTCCATGGAGTTGCATACCCCGGGCCTCTGTACCTTGGAGTTGAAGGCGATATCGGCCGCCATTTCGAGGTCACAGGGGTTGTCCACGTAGACGTGGCAGACCCCCTTGTAGTGCTTTATGACCGGTATCCTGGAATTCTCGACGACGAATCTTATGAGCCCCTCTCCCCCGCGGGGGATTATGAGGTCGATGTACTCGTCGAGCCTCAACATCTCGAGGACCGCCTCGCGCTCGGTCGTGGGCACGACCTGCACGGCCGCCGGGGGGACCCCGGCGGCCTCGAGGGCACCGGCGAGTACCTTCGCCACGGCGCGGTTGGAGTGGATGGACTCGCTCCCGCCCCGGAGTATCACCGCGTTGCCGGACTTCATGCACAAACCCGCGGCGTCGGCCGTAACGTTGGGCCTCGACTCGTATATGATGCCTATGACGCCCAGCGGTATGCGCATCCGCCCGACCATGAGGCCGTTGGGGCGCCTTCTCATCGACGATATCTCGCCCACCGGGTCGGGCAGGGCCGCCACCTCGCGGAGCCCGTCGGCCATCCCCTTTACGACCCCGTCGGAGAGGGTGAGCCGGTCGAGCATGGCGCCTGCGAGGCCCTTGGTTCTGCCCGCCTCGAGGTCCCTGGCGTTCTCGGCCTGGAGGAAGCCCCTTTCGGCCTCGAGGCGGTCGGCCATCTGGAGGAGCGCCCTGTCCTTGGTCTCCGTGGAGAGGCGGGCCATCAGGATCGAGGCCTCGCGAGCGGCCCTGGCGATATCCGGAATTTCGTTCTTTACTGCCATCTTACACTCCTTTACGCATTCGCCCGGTGGACCTACAGGACCACGAGGTTGTCCCTGTGGATTATCTCGTCGGCGACCTTGTAGCCGAGGGCGGACTCTATCTCCCCCGTCTTGAGCCCCTTTATCCTCGTAATCTCGGAGGAGCTGTAGTTCGTCATCCCCCGGGCGAACTCCATGCCGTCGAGGTCCACGCAGTGGACCACCTCTCCGGCATCGAAGGCGCCGTCCACGTCGTGGACGCCCGAGGGCAGGAGGCTCTTGCCGCCCTTCATGAGCGCCCTGGCGGCGCCTGAGTCGACGAAGACCCTGCCCGAGGGGCGGGTGGAGAAGGCTATCCAGTGCTTGCGGCTGGTGAGGCGGTCC
>JBHHVK010000197.1:0-3555 GCA_046754205.1 Thermodesulfobacteriota bacterium | reverse complement strand
ACGGCGCGGGACCTGCCCACGAACACGGTCTCGCTTTCGAGCCTCTCCCTGAGCCTCTCCGTCACCGTGGAGAGCTTCTCCTTCAGACGGACGTTCTCGATGGCGCGCTCCACGACGATGTCGAGCTCTTCGAGGTCAAAGGGCTTGGTCAGGTAGTCGAAGGCCCCCCGCTTCATCGCCTCGAGCGTGTTCTCCATGGTGGACTCGGCGGTCATGATTATCACCGCGGGGCTGTCCGCGCCCTCCTTGACGTCCTTGAGTATCTCAAGGCCGTGTTTGCCCGGCATGTTTATGTCGAGGAGCGCGAGCCTCACCCCCGGGTCGCCTATGAGCCTGGCCGCCTCCACGCCGTCGAGGGCCTTGAGACACTCCACCCCCTTGTCCGCGAAGAACTCGTCGAGGACCAGGGCTATCGACTCGTCGTCATCGGCCACGAGCACCTTGAATCCGTTCATCCCTGCCTTCCCTTTTGTCTTTATCCCTCGGCCAGGGGGAGGTATACGACGACCGAGGTCCCCCGTCCCGGGGCGGAGTCTATCTGGAGGAGCCCCCCGTGCTCCTTTACTATCTTGAGCGTTATCGCCATCCCGAGACCGCTGCCGCCCTGTTTTGTCGTGAAAAAGGGCGTGAATATCTTCTCCATGTTCTCGGCCCTTATGCCGCAGCCGTTATCCCTTATCTCCACCGAGGCCATGAGCCTCCTTCGCTGTCTGCCCGCCTTTATCTCCCCGCCCCCCCCGCCTCCACCGGCGGCGGCCGCGAGGTGGAAGTCCGTGGCCACCCTCGTCACCACCCTGATGGAGCCGTCCGTACTCACGGCCTCCCGGGCGTTCTTTACGAGGTTCAGGAAGACCTGCGTCAGCCGCGACTCATCCCCGAGGACCTCCGGTATGGACGGGTCGTACTCCTTGCGGATTTCCGGCGGGCGTCCCGCCGCCCCTTCGCCGCCTCCGCCCTCTTCCCCCTGCTCGATGAGGAGTATGACGGAGTCGAGGACGCGGTGGATGTTGAAGGGCTTCACGTCGAGCCTTGCCGGGCGGGCGAAGTCGAGCATGCCGTTCAGTATCCCGCCAAGCCGGTCGGCCTCGCGGATTATCACCCCGGCGAACTCGCCGGTCTTCTCGTCCTTCGCGCGCCTGGCAAGGAGCTGTGCCACGCCGCGGATGCCCGAGAGCGGGTTTTTGATCTCATGGGCGAGGTTCGCCGCGAACGCGCCTATGTAGGCGAGCCGCTCCTTCCTGAGCGACCCCTTTTCGAGGGACTTTATCCCCGAGAGGTCCTTTACCAGGGCGGCCACGCCCGTAAGCTCGCCCGCCGGGCCGAAGACCTGGCTCGTGGTGATGCCCACGGGCAGAGGGCCTGAAAAGCGCCTCGTGAGGCTCTCCTCGTATTCGGCGAAGAGCCGCCCCTCGGTCAGCGTCTTGGTCAGCATCCCGACGAGCGCTTCCCCGCCGCCGAAGACATCCGAAACCGGCCTGCCGAGAACGGCCGAGCGCGAGACCTCGGTTATCTTCTCGGCAGCCTGATTGAAGACCCGCACCCGCCTCCCCGGGTCAACCACTATCACACCCTCGCCGAGGCTCTCGACAACGTCTTCAAAGGAAAAAGTTTTTTCAGAGTTATCAGACATTTCCATGCCCCAATAAAACGCGATGCCTAAATAATAGGCATGATACCACCTCCCCCCCGAAAAAGCAACAATGGCCGATGTATTGAGGGCCTATGCGGCCGGCAAATTTCCAAGACACACCTCGTTGCCATTAAGAACCGTTTAGGCAACTGGGTAAGGTTGAGAAATTTTGCCGTGCGCAAGCACCTTTCTGCAGAAAGTTCCCCCCGGTATATTGACCGTTGTTGCTTTTTCGGGGGATAATGGCGTCGTTATGGTGCGGGACATGGTTGCGGCCGTGATAGTCAGGAGCGGGCGGGTTCTCTTGGTTCACAACGCCAAGGCGGGTCTTCGGGTGGAGCCTCCGGGGGGCAAGGTGCACCCGGGCGAGGGGTTTGTCGAGGCCGTCGCAAGGGAGGTAGCTGAGGAGCTCGGGGTGGAGGTGCGCGTGGCAAGGCTTTTTGGCGAGTACGGGACGCGCACCCCCGAGGGGGACTTCGTCGTGAGGATGTACCTGTGCGAGATTACCCGTGGCGAGCCCCGGGTATGCGAGCCCGAGAAGGTCCCGGGCTTCGGCTGGTACGGAGCCTGCGAGGTCGAGGCGCTGGCGCGCGGCGGCGTGCTGGTGCCGAACATGGTCGAGGCGATGGAGGACTTGAAGGGGCTGCTCTCCGGTCCGTCCGGGGGGCGGGAACCTTAAGGGAGCCTCAAGAGGCGACCTCCGCCCCGGCAACTTACTTGACGGCGCGCCGGCGTAGGGAGTACAATCGAAGGTCGGTCCATGGGGGCTTCGATATGTAATTGACGAGGTAATTAACGGTTCGCGGTTCACCAACTAAAAGGGGCAGGTCGGTCTAAATGAGAAGAAAGAGCTTGGTTTCAAAGGGTCACGCGGCGACGGTTCTCGTGCTGATAGTAATCGCCGCCCTGATTTACGCCTTTTTTACTGTCCTGGAGGTGGTCTCTCCAGAGGGCGAGTGGGTCAACAGCTCTCCGTACATCGCCAGGGACGGGCGGATTGAGATAAAGGCGTCGGACACCGGAGCCGGGTTGCGCTCCGTCGAGGTCTCGGTAAAGAGGGGGAAAAAGTCGACCACCATCTATTCAAAGGACCTGGCGGGCGCGGAGCCACCCGTCCGGGTCTTCACCGATGAGATAAAGCCGGACTTCAAGAAGCTGGGGATAGGGGACGGCGAGGCGGTGCTTGCGCTCAAGGTCACGGACCTGTCGCTCTGGCGCTCGGGCAACACCCTCGTGGTCGAGTATCCCGTTGAGATAGACACCACGCCGCCGAGGATCGAGGTCATGAGCAGCGACCACGTCGTCCTGGTGGGCGGCTCCGAGGCGGTGGTCTTCAAGAGCTCCCCGGACACCGAAAGGGCTGGGGTGAAGATAGAGGGACGCTTCTTCCCCGCCTACAGGGGGGCCTTTGAGGACCAGGAGAGGTTTCTGGGACTCTTCACCTATCCCTACGACCTCAAGCCCGGGAAACGGTTTCACATAGAGGCTGTGGATGCGGCCGGAAATAGCACGAAGAGGTCGCTGGCGGTCATGGTAAAGCCCCACGCGTACCGTAAGCGGCGGATAAGGCTCTCCGACGGTTTCCTCGAAAGCAAGGTCCCCGAGCTGCTCGAGGCCGCGGATATCTCCGCCACGGGCGACCTCCTAAAGGATTTCCTGCAGGTAAACAGGGACCTCCGGGCCAGGAACGAAGGGGAGATCGCTTCGGTCATGGCCACCTCAACGCCCGAGATACTCTGGAAGGGGCGTTTTCTGCAGCTTAAGAACTCGGCGGTACAGGCCCGGTTCGCCGACTTCAGGACCTACGAGTACTCCGGGCGCGTCGTGGACAGGCTCTATCACCTCGGAGTGGATCTGGCCGCCGTGAGAAAATATCCGGTGGAGGCAGCCAACAGCGGCGTGGTGGCCTTTGCCGGCGACATGGG
>JBHHVK010000196.1:0-3583 GCA_046754205.1 Thermodesulfobacteriota bacterium | reverse complement strand
CCCTTTAACCATGAACACGGGGCAAGTAACGCTTGACAGCCAAGACGGTATCTACAAGACCGCGGGTCCACGGAACCATGAGCGGAGATTCAGTCCACGCGGATATCCAAAACGCCCAAATGCCGTTCAACCACTTCAATAAGGACGATCCTCGACGCCAGGAAGTCCTCGAGGTCGATATCCTTAGCTACCGGTACGTTGTATGACCATAACGCATCTATATGCTCAAAAGAACCCTTGAGCAACCCCAGCGGAGAGTTCATGAAGGAATCCCTGTACATGATCACCCTCGGCAGAAGATCGCCCTCAAAGGTGGGCCTGGAAGTAAAGCTCAACCTGGGAAGTCCGTTCTCCAAAGGCTCTCTCTGCTCCTCCTCGATCGTGGAGACGTAGTTTATCCCCTTTAGACCCACGCTCGCCTCTCTCCAGTCGACGCCTACCATATCGATCATGCCCGAGAGGTCATGATTTGCCCGTAAGTCCTTGAATTCCATCTCCGGGAAATACCTCTTCCATCTGTCCGGAGCTATCTTCTCAAGTATCGCCCTGCTCGCAATAATAGCGCCGGTGAGGTTCCAGTGGCTATCCGTCCTGTAATAAACCCGGGACTTTCCCTTTGCCCTTATAAGCAGGTCATCGAGCCTCACGAAGCCCCTGACCGGGTATTCCCTGAAGGCCTCGAGGAGCAGGTCGTAATCGCTCTTGCCGCAAGGATTCGAGGGCCTTGAGATGCCGACGTGCTCCGGGTATATGGTGGACTTATTCGGGGCCACGACAAAGACCAGCCGCCTGCCCGACGCTTCGAGGACCCTCTCGAGCCTGTTGAGGGCCCGGGCGAGCCTCCTCATCTTTTCCCTATCCGCGCAGCTGTCGCGGAAATAATGATCAAGACCATATCTGGTGAACAACCACCCGTCCCTTCCCAGGATAACCTTGGGGGAAGGCGATGTGTTGAAAATACTGTAATCGATCCGGTTCTTTATCCTTATAAGCAGGCCCCTGAAGGGGAAGCGGTCGTCGAGGAAGCCGCCGAGCTCGGAGTAAAACCGGCTGTCGAGCATATTCCGCATCGAGACCGGCGGGGCTTCGGCCTTCTTGCGGTTTTCGCGCGTATCCGTCTTCACCCCGGCAAGCCAGCCGGCGAGGGAGCTCAGGATTACCGTCAGAAAGAATGCCGTTATTATCCGCTGGCGCATAGCAGGCCTTAGAACTGGAAGTAGATAAAGGGGTTGTATGTGCCGCTGACTATCAGCAACACCGAGTAGCCCACGAGCACGACCATGGCGAGGGCCTGGGCAAGGGCGACAGCCGGCCCCCTGCCGGTCACGACGAGTTTCAGGCCCGGGAAGTCCCTCGGCAGCAGGAAGACGCTTGAGGCCATGATGAGGAAGACCAGGTTCCTGTTGTTGAGGACTACGGCGAGGTCGAAGGGGACCTCGCGGCTTACGGGCGAGAACATCACCGAAAGCATGTCAAAGGCCTGCCCAACAGTACCGGCCCTGAAGAAAACCCACCCAACCATCACGAGGAACAGCGTAAGGGCGCGTCTGGCGAAGAGATGGTTCGTGCCTTCGGTCGGCCTGAGGCCGGTGAGGCGTTCCGTCACCAGCAGGCCTCCGTGGAATATCCCCCAGATGATGAATGTCCAGTTGGCGCCGTGCCAGAGACCGCACAGGAGGAAGACCGTCATGAGGTTGAAGTACGTCCTGACCGGGCCGGACCGGTTTCCGCCAAGGGGTATGTAGAGGTAATCGCGGAAGAAGTTCGAAAGGGTTATGTGCCACCTCCTCCAGAAGTCCGTAATGCTTATGGACGAGTAGGGCCTGTTGAAGTTTTCCGGCAGCCTGAACCCGAACATGTGCCCCAGGCCTATGGCCATGTCGGAGTAGGCAGAGAAGTCAAAGTATATCTGCAGGGTGTAGGCCAGGACCCCGAGCCAGGCCATCTTCGTGTCGAGCAGGCCCGTGTTCAGGCCGAAGACGGCGTCGGCTATCTCGCCGCAGCTGTTCGCCAGGATTACCTTTTTTATAAGCCCCCAGCAGAAACGGAGGACGCCGTGATAGAAACCATCGAGGGTCTCCCTTCTCGACGTTATCTGCTCGCTTATCTCGTGGAACCGGACGATCGGGCCGGCGATAAGCTGCGGGAAGAGGGCCACGTAAAGCGCGTAGTCCACGAAGCTTTTCATGGCGCGCCGCGTCCCGCGGTACACGTCCACTATGTAGGTAATCTTCTGGAAGGTGAAAAAGGAGATGCCGATGGGTAGTACGACCCTCGTCCACCCGACGGAGTCGAAGCCGAGCCGGGCCAATGCGAGGTTCGCCTCGGCTATGAAGAAGTTCGAGTATTTGAAGTAGCCGAGGATGGACAGGTTGAGCGCGATGGAGAGTACGGCCCACCAGAGGCGGCGTCTTTCCCTGCCGCCGTCAATGGCCAGCCCGAGGATGTAGTCGATGAATGTCGCGGCAATGAGGATGAAGAGGAAGTGGCCGCTCCCCCACAGGTAGAAGAGATAGCTGAAGGTGAGCAGGACGGCGTTGCGATATCCTCTGGGTGCGAGGTAATAGAAGGCCAGCAGGGCCGGCAGAAAAACAAAGAGGAATATCTGGCTGGGAAAAATCATCCGTCCTGTAAGCGGTCTTCTCGGCGGAACTGAGGATCAGGTCTCGTCCTTGTCCTCTTCCCGCGTGAATATCACGAAGGCCATGGAGGGGCGCTTCGAGGCCTCGCGCATGGCGAACTGTATGCCGTCGAAGTTCCACCCCTCGGCGACCGCGCCGTTTATCGCCCCTTCGAGCTCCTCGTCCGTTACGGTGGAAAGCTCCACGACCCTGTACTTGAGCATCTACCCCTCGTATCCGCTCTGGTAGACGGCGCGGCCCACGAAAAAGGGGCCCATCCGCTCGATGTACGTCGAGGTCTGGCGCGTCCTGCGCATCGTCTGCACCAGGGCCGAGAGCGGGTGGAGCTCGCGGCCCACCAGGGCGATGACGAAGTCGTTGTCCGCCGGGTCGAGCCCGGAGCAGGCGAGCCTTATGTCGTGGCCGAGGTCCGCGTCGCCGAAGGCGTGGCCTATCTTGCCGTGCTCCATCAGTATCTCGCCCTGCTCCTTGCCCGCGAGCCGGGCGAACTCCCCGGTGCGCCGGAGCGGGTACCATACGGCCCAGGGCCAGTCCGCGTTCATGGCCACGCGCCGGGACCTCTTGAGGAGCCAGTCCTCGAGGTTGCGCTCGAACCCGAGGGCGTAGGTCCTCCCCAGCATGGTGTGCTCGGGCCTGAGCGTCAGGTCGGCGAAGGGCGAACCGGAGAGGTACTCCCTCAGAGGGCCCGAGAAAAAGGCCGGGTCCTCGCTCATGGTAAGGAGCCCCACCCCCTGGGGGTCGTTGGTGTTGTTATAGAGGACGGCCTCAAGGCCGCTCGCCTTGAGAGAATCGACGAGGCCCGAATGGTCGCGGCATCCCGTGTATACGAGGAGCTGCATGAATAGCCGCCTGTCGAGGGTCTGACGCTCCCCGTCCTTTACCGCGCCTTTTTCGGCGAGGTCCGTAAGCTCTTCCGGTTTTATCTCCATCGATATAGCCTC
>JBHHVK010000195.1:0-3588 GCA_046754205.1 Thermodesulfobacteriota bacterium | reverse complement strand
CCTTACTGCCTGGTGTGGTATCCCCCCCACCCCCCCTGTCAGGGGGGAGGAATCCGGGGGGTTTAAGGGGGGGGCGCGCGAAAAGGCGGCTCGCTGGCGTCGTTGCCGTTGCCTGCGCTGTGCGTCGGCGGCGCCGGCAGGGCTCCGCCCCCTACCTCAGCCCTGCCGGCTCTTTTTCGGGGCGCGGCCGTCGTCTACGTCGAGCGCTCTCGGCCGCGCGGCCGGGACTGTTATTCCGGGCCGCTGGCTCGCACGAGCGGCCTTGTGCTCCCCAGCGGCCCGATTTCGATGGTTTTGGCCGCCTGTGCGGGCCGTGGCTGGCAGTTCCGGGCTGGACGGGTATGGTTGCTTGGGGCCTTTTGTGTAAAAACGGCGGAGAGGGTGGGTCCGTTTAGACCTCAAAGTGGGTCTGTATAGACCTCAAGGGTGGGTTCATACGAACCCACCCTTGAGGGGTTGCGCCCGCTCTGGACGCGGGTTTTCGCGTCCCTAAAGATAAGAAAGATATATATTAAAGAAATGGGATAAGTCGGCTGTGGGGTGTGGAAAAATCAGCGGCGCGGCTCGTAGTCTTCGTCTGCCTCCGAGGCGTACCGCGCCGGGTGATCCTCCTCGAGGAAACCCGCCGCCCGGAGGAAGGTCGGCCAGTCTGCGTCGAGGGCCTTGAGGATGCTGTCCGTGGTTTCGAGGGAAGGCGTACTCAGTCCGTTTTCGAGGCGCGAGATGTGGGCGTGGGTGATTTTCGACAGGTCGGCAAGCTGGCGGACGGTCAGCCCTCTCTCTTTTCTCCGCGCCCTGAGGAATGCGCCGAGGGCTCTCCTGTTCATGGGCCAACTGTACTACGGTAAGATTACTCTTGACAAGGTATAATACCTTTGGTACATATTTGTACCAGAAAGGGGTTCACCATGAAGATAAAGCCAGTCGCCATTTTCATCCCGTCGCTCGTGCGCGAGCGACGGGTGGCCCTGGGGCTCAGGCAGGCCGAGCTTGCAGAGAGGGCCGGGGTCTCGGAAACAACGGTCGTTTTGATGGAGAACGGGCGCAAGGAGCCGAAGGTCAACACGCTGGCGAAGGTCGCCGCCGCGCTCTGTGAGGGGCCGGGGTTCTTTTTCGCCTTCGGCGCTTAACAAGCTTGCCGCCGGGCGGCCGCGCCGGGGCTTCTTTCCTCGTCCTGGGTCCTGGGCGCGGCGGATGGGGCGGCGGGGTAGGGCCTCGGGGGGGTTTTCAGCATGTCACGGCATCGCGGGTACTCCACCGGGGCCTTTTACTTTAACTATGGATAACGGTTCATTCGTCCGTATACCAACCGCCGTGGTCGACGCGCTCATGGGGCTCAACCTCAGGCCCTACGAGGCGCGCGTCCTCTTTTTCATCTTCCGCCAACAGTACGGTTGGCACCGGGGATACGTCGATATCGGCTTTTCCCGGCTCGCCCGCACTCTCGGGCTCGACCGCTCCAACACGCGCCGGGCTCTTTTTTCGCTCGCCGACAGGAACATCCTGTTGGTCGAGCTTAACGCGTCGGGCCGGACCAGGGCGCGGGTCAACCCGACGACCTCCGGGTGGCTCGCGTCCCCGGCCCGGCAGATGAAACTCGGGCTCAAAAACGAAGGGGGTTCTTAATGTGGAAGGTCTGTTGCAGGGTCTGCACCTGGTCCTTCAAGTGGCACGTCACGGACGCCGGCTCCGTGCGCGGCGTTTGCGGGCTCCTCGCCGGCGCGCGGGTCTTGGACTTACACCGTTGCGGTGAGTTCAAACCCGCGTTATACGTCGAAAGGTTTTTCCAGCTGGACGACAAGGGGAGTTGGGTCCCTATACCGGAGCCACTTTCCGCGCTCAAGGGGTACGGATGAAGAAGCCGAAGCCGGGCGGGCCGCTGGCGCGCTCGAAAAAAAAGCCGAAGCCGAAGAAGGAGGGAGGCGCGGGCTCGGGCTCCGTAATCGGGCCGGACCTTGCCGCTGAAAAGGTCGAAGGCCGGGTCCCTAAGATTCTGCCCTCGAACAAGAGGCCGTGAGGCTCGCCGGTAAATTCGACGCCAGGGAGCTCGTGCGCATTTCGGACGGGCTCTTGGACGTGCTCGACGACAGCGCCCTCGGGCTCTCGGCATTCGAGCGGGGCGTGGTGCGGGAGGCCCTTATCACGATAAACGACCTGCGTGGGGTGCTCGATGAAGGAACTTTGGACGGTCGCTGAGGTCTGCAGGGCCGTGCACGTATCGAGGTCGCTCGTCTACGAGTGGGTGGCCACGGAGAAGATACCCCACTTCAAGGTCAACGGCCTTATCCGCTTCGACCCCGACGACGTGGCGCGTTGGCTCGAATCTTGCAGGTCGGACTGTGTGCTGGACTCGAAGGTGCTCCTGCGCGCGCTGGACCGCACGCTTGAAGGTAGGGTCATGAAGGGGCGGGGTTGACTTTCGCCTGTACCGGGATTAAGATGGGCCGGTGCAGGTAGTGTGGCCCGGAAAGGAGGTCAAGAGTGGCCCTCTATCGAAGAAAGGACAGCCCTTTTTGGTGGGTCTCGCTTCGGGGGCCGGGCCGCAGGGTCCGGGCCTCGACCGGCACCAGGGACAGACGCCGCGCCGAGAGGATCCACGCGAAAAGGGTTGAGGAGTTGTACGACGAAAGGTTGAACGAGGGGACGCGGCAGATTCATGGCGGCGTCCCCTTTTCCGTGCTCGTCGGTGAGTACCTTCAGTGGGCGCGCCGCCAGCGGTCATTCAAGAGCAAGGCGGGTTTTATCCGCGCCCTGGTCCGGCACTTCGGCGACCCGGAGCTCCGCGCTTTCACGACCCAGGGCGTAGAGCGGTTTCAGTCGGCCGGCCGCGCGGCCGGCAGGTCCCCGGCCACGGTCAACCGGCACGTGGCGACGCTCAAGCACATGTTCACTAAGGCCGTGGAGTGGGAGCTGGTCAGCCCGGCGACGAGGGAGAAGGTCCGGCGGGTTCGGCTCCTCGAGGAGAGCAACCGGCGGCTCCGGTTTCTCTCTCGTGAGGAGGCCGCCGCCCTGGTGGAGGCCTCGACCCCGCACCTTCGGCCCATCGTGCTCTGCGCGCTTCATACGGGCCTTCGGCGCGGGGAGATCTTCGGCCTTGAGTGGGAGCGCCACGTGGACCTCAAGCACGGCTTCCTGTTGCTGGACGTGACGAAGAACGGCGAGCGGCGGGAGGTGCCCATCAACGCCACGCTCAGCGGTGTCCTCCAGGGCCAGGTGCGGAGGATAGACAGCCCCTTCGTCTTTCATGATGGCCGCGGCCGCCGCCTCACGGATGTGAAGCGATCCTTCCGGTCGGCTTGCCGGCGGGCGGGGCTCAAGGACTTCCGCTTTCACGACCTCCGCCATACCTTCGCGTCGTGGCTCGTCATGGGCGGGGTGGACCTCACGACGGTAAGCCGGCTCCTGGGGCACAAGTCCTTGACCATGACGCTCAGGTACGCGCACCTGGCCCAGTCTCACAAGGCCGCGGCCGTCGCGGTGCTCGATGGTCACGATTCGGTCACGTGGAAAAGGGGCACGGGCTTTGCCGGACCCGCAACCCCTTGAATTTTCTGGCGCGCCTGGAGGGATTCGAACCCCCGACCTACT
>JBHHVK010000194.1:0-3637 GCA_046754205.1 Thermodesulfobacteriota bacterium | reverse complement strand
GGACCTCTTCTTCGGAAACGTGGCGGGCTCGCTCGGGGAGACCTCGGCGCTCGCCATACTCATAGGGGGGCTCTTCCTCCGCTACAAGGGTTACATAAACTGGAAGCTCCCCCTAGGTTACCTCGGCTTCATAGCCTTTTTCTCCGGCATATTCTGGCTCTATAACCCCGCCGTGTACCCGAACCCGCTCTTCCACGTCTTCGCCGGAGGGGCGATGCTCGGCGCGTGGTTCATGGTGACCGACATGGTCACGAGCCCGGTGACCCCCCGGGGGCAGTGGATATTCGTCGCCGCCGCGGGACTCCTCGCCGTGGTCATCAGGCTCTTCGGCGGGCTCCCCGAGGGTGTCATGTACTCGATACTCTTCATGAACGCCTTTGTCCCGCTCATCAACAGGTACACCAAGCCCAGGGTCTTCGGCACCGGCTACGAGTACAGGGCCGGGGCCTGAGTGACAGGTGGGCAGGTGGGCAGGCGGGCGAGTGTGGCAGGCGGGCAGGGGGACAGGGGGAGCGGGGTGAGAGGGGGGGCATGAGGCGGCCCCGGGCGCGACAGGACTTTGACCGTTCTCCGGAGGTCTTCGGGACTTGAACAAAAAAGTAATAAAAATGTTTCTCAACCTCAGCGTCTTCGGGGTCCTCTCCGGGGTGATCCTCGCCGGTGTCTTCTCGGTGGCCGACCCGATCATCAAGGAGAACAAGAGGAAGGAGCTCGAGGCGGCCATATTCAAGGTCCTCCCGGAGGCCAGGGACTACACCACGCTCTCCAGGCCCTTCGGCGGCGAGACGGTCACCGTCTACGTCGGCTACAACGCAGGCGAGGACATCGTGGGCATCGCCTTCAAGGCCGACGGCAACGGCTATTCCGGCAACGTCGGGGTCATGGTGGGCCTCGACACGGACTACCTGAAGCTCGAGGGCATAGAGGTACTCGACCAGCTCGAGACCCCGGGGCTCGGCGACAGGATCAGCGAACCGGCGTTCAAGAAGCAGTTCAAGGGCGTGGAGGTAAGGCCCAGGGTCGAGTACATAAAGTACGTGAAGCCCGAAAAGGCCAACCAGATTCAGGCGATAACAGGCGCGACCATATCTTCGAGGGCGGTCGTGACCAACATAAACAACGCCATCGCCCGCGTCAGGGAGGTCTTCCCGCGGGCGCGGGTCGCCACCGATGCGAAGGCCGCGAGGGCGGCCGCCCGGGCCGCTACTAAGGGCGGCGACAAGAAGGACGAGGAGCCGGAGGAAAGAGATGGCGAGTAGCGGCATTCGGCACGAGTTCGTAAAGGGCCTCTGGCAGGACGTGGCCCCCTTCAGGCTGGTCCTCGGGCTCTGCCCGTCGCTGGCCGTCACCAACTCCACTATAAACGGCATCTCCATGGGGCTCGCCACCCTCTTCGTCCTCGTCAGCTCCGCGGCGATAGTCTCCGTGATCCGACGCCTCATAGCCGCCCAGGTGAGGATAGCGGCGTACATGATAATAATAGCCAGCCTGGTGACCGTAACGGACATGTTCCTGGCCGCGAAGTTCCCGCCCATCAGCAAGGCCCTCGGCCCCTACGTGCCGCTCATTATCTGCAACTGCCTGATACTCGGCCGCGTCGAGGCCTTCGCCCAGAAGAACCCGGTGGCCCTGACCGTCGCGGACTCCCTCGGCGTCGGGGTGGGTTTTACGGCAAGCCTCGCCATAATGGGCGCCATAAGGGAGCTCCTGGGCTTCGGGTCGATACTCAACTTCGACATCGTCTCCGGGCTCTTCGAGCCCTGGATAGTCATGATACTGCCGGCCGGGGCCTTCCTCGTCTTCGGAGGGCTCGTGGCCCTGGTGAACTACGTCTCGCACATGAAGAAGGCGTGACCATATGTCTCTGATACTAATATTCATATCCGCCTCGCTCATACACAACTTCGTGCTGACCTACTTCCTCGGTCTCTGCCCCTTCGTGGGCGTGTCGAACAAGACGGAGAACGCGCTCAACATGGGCATGGCGACCACCTTCGTCATGACGCTCACGGCCGCGGTCACATGGCCCGTCTACCACTACATCCTCCTGAAGTTCAACGTCCCCTTCCTCGAGTACGTGTCCTTCATCGTCGTCATAGCCGCGCTCGTCCAGCTCGTCGAGATGTACATCAGGAAGGCGAGCCCGGCGCTGTACAGGGCGCTGGGCATATTCCTGCCCCTTATAACCACGAACTGCGCCGTCCTCGGGCTCGCGCTCTTCATGGTCCTCAGGGATTACACCTACATCGAGGCCGTGGTATTCGGCTTCGGCGCCGGGGTGGGCTTCACCCTCGCCATGATCATGATGTCTGGCATCCGCGAGGAGCTCGAGTTCGCCGACATACCCAAGCACTTCCAGGGGACGTCCATAACCATGATAATCGCCGGCATGCTGGCGCTGGCCTTCATGGGTTTCGCCGGCCTCATAAAGTAGCCCCCCCTTCCGGTTTTTAACGCTGGAAAGGGGCCGCCGGTTCCTGTTATAATATGAATTGAACGTTACGACCTGCGAAAGGTTCCTCGATGGATACAGCCCTTATCATATCGGCCGTCAGCATGGGCGGCATAGGCCTCATCATAGCGGCGGTGCTCGCCTTCGCCGACAAGAAGCTCAAGGTGGAGGAGGACCCGAGGATAGTGGCCATCTCGGATATGCTCCCCGGCACGAACTGCGGCGGGTGCGGATTTCCCGGGTGCCGGCTCTTCGCCGAAAAGCTCATCTCCGGGGAGGCCGTGCCCTCGGCCTGCGTCGCCGGAGGAGGCGACCAGGCCAGGCGGATCGCCGAGATGCTCGGCGTCGACGTGGGCGACCACAAGAGGAGCATCGCGGTCGTCCTCTGCAGGGGAGGGGACGCCGAGGCCACCAGGAGCGCCGTCTACAGGGGCGAGAGGACCTGCACCGCGGCCGAGCTTACCGGCGGGGACAAGGACTGCGCGTACGGCTGCCTCGGCTACGGGGAGTGCGTCGACGCCTGCAACTTCGGCGCCATGGACATGGACCCCAACGGGCTCCCGGTCGTCTTCTACGACAAGTGCGTGGGCTGCGGGGCCTGCGCCCGGGCCTGCCCGCGCGACATCATAGAGATGCACCCCGAGGACCATACCCTCTTCGTCTACTGCCGGAGCCACGACAAGGGCCCCCAGGCGAAGAAGGCCTGCAAGGTCGCCTGCATAGCCTGCACGCTCTGCACCAAGGACTGCGAGGTCCCCGGCGGCATAGTGATGAAGGACAACCTCGCCACCATAGACTACGGCCTCGCCCCGCAGACGGACGCCTCCACGAAGAGGTGTCCCACGAAGTGCATACTCCAGGGCATCGAGGAGCACAGCACCAGGGAGAACTTCTACGCCTCTCACCCCGGCGCCAGGGAGGCGGTCTGACACAACCCACCCTATACCGGCTCCGGAGGGGCCCCTCCGGGCCGCGGCGGCCCTTGAGGATTGAGAATTCCTAATATATCTTTAATATTTTTTTAATCCCTGTTTGTTAACATGGACTTGTAAATCTCTGGCCCGTGCCATCGGCACGGGCCGAGTAGGAATTGCCCGGATGGCCGGCCCGGCCGCCCGGGCCGGCGCAGGCGGGCGGGGGCTGTGTAAAGCCTTACGGGCCTTCGGCCGAAATACCAGAAGGAAG
>JBHHVK010000193.1:0-3641 GCA_046754205.1 Thermodesulfobacteriota bacterium | reverse complement strand
ACAGGTCGTCCATCTCGTCCACGCCGGTCCTGCCGAAGGGGGAGGGGTGGGCGAGGACCTGTCCGTTTACGGCGAGCCTTTCGGACCAGGCCCACTCCAGCCCGGCCCCGCCGTAGGGGTAGTCGGCGAGCTCCACCTTTTGCCGGGCCTCGAGGCTTCCGGCGTATACGAACCCCGCGTTCAGGTAGGCCATGACGCTCCGGCCCAGGCGCTTGTTCATGAGCACCCCGGCCGCCGCCCCCAAGCTCCCCGAGCCGTAGCCCTGGTCCGGGTCCCCGGTGGGCAGGTCCACGTAGGCCATAAGGCTCACCGCCGGGTCCGGACCGGCAAGGGCCTTTTTCATGGCGAGCCTTATGTCCCCGACCTCGATCTCTCCGGGGGTCCCGTCTATTACGGCCCTTCCGTCGCGTCTGGTCTCGTAGAGGAAGGCGTTGTGGGGCCTCGTGCTCCTGCCGTAGTCGCCGAGGCCGGTAGCGGTGTGGAACCGGTCGAGCAGGCCGTCGAGAAAACCGGAGTTGTGGCTTACAAGCGGCAGGCGCGCGCTCGCCTCAACGGACCAGGGGAGCTTTTTGGCGAGCCGGAGGTCCGCCACCATGGTCTCGACGTCTATGGCGAATGCCCAGGCCGGGGAGCTCTGTACCAGGAAGGTGGACCCGTAGGTGAGCACGAACGAGACCGAGTTTTCCGGAGAGGCCGAGAGCATCTCCGGGGCGCCGGAGGCGATAAAGAGGGGGTGGGCGTTCCTTATCCTGAGAGGGCCGGAAAAGCGCGGCACGCCGGCCCCTCCGGCCCCCTCCGCCCCCTCCGCCCCCTCCGCCTCCCCTACGGCGGAGAGGGCCGTCAGCGCCAGGCAGGATAATAAAATCAGAAGGGTCTTAAAGGGGGCTCGTATCATGGGCGGTCGGGTTTTTTCCTGTGGTTTCGGGGAATTTCATCGATTATCTTGTATATACCACAGCAGGCGCCCCGTTTAATGTCTTTTTGGCCGCCCCGGGGCCGGATGGGCTCTGCCCGGTCCCGCGCCCTTTCTTGACAAATTTCTTTATTTACGGTAACTTGTACGCCAAGATTATCGGATGGAAAAGGGGTTTGAAATCCGTGATGGTGTCGTTGTCGCCCCCCACCCGACGCCATCCTCAAGAGATGGACCGATATAAACGGTTTTGGAATCCAGGGACGCGGATACTTTTTTCATGGACGAGGCGCTCGCCGAGGCCCGCAAGGCCGCGCGCCGCGGCGAGGTGCCTGTCGGGGCCGTGGTCGTCCGCGGCGGCAGCGTCATCTCCAGGGGCCACAACAGGAAGGAATCGGTCCAGCGCCCGACGGCCCACGCCGAGATGGAGGCCATAACCGGGGCCGCGCGCGCCCTCGGAGCATGGCGTCTTTCCGGGACGACCCTCTACGTCACCCTCGAACCGTGCCTCATGTGCATGGGAGCGATAATCCAGGCAAGGATACCGAGGCTTGTATTCGGCTGCCCGGACCCCAAGGCGGGCGCCTGCGGCTCCCTCTATGACGTCTCCGACGACACCAGGCTCAACCACAGGGTCAGCGTCACCCGTGGGGTGGGCGAGGCAGAGGCGGGCGAGCTTCTGAAGGGGTTTTTCAAGGGCCTCAGGGCCGGGGGGGCCGGGGGGGCCGGCGGGGCGGGAGCGGCAGGGGGCGGCGGTGGAAAGAAAAAGAGAGGTTAGCCCGGTGGATATCGCCGACGGCATCTTTCGTGAATACGACATAAGGGGCGTATACGGCCGGGACCTCACCGAAGAGGTTGCCGAGCTCCTGGGCCGTGCCTTTGCGCTCTATCTCGGCAAAAGGGGCCTCGCCGGGCCGGGCCTTACGGTGAGCGTGGGACGCGACGTGCGGACGAGCTCCGGTGCGATAAGGGACGCGCTGGTAAGGGGCCTCGTGGACAGCGGCGTGGACTGCGTGGACATAGGGGTCTGCCCCACCCCGCTCCAGTACTTCTCCATGCACAGGCTCGGGGCCGACGGCGGTATAATGATAACGGGTTCCCACAACCCGCCCGAGTACAACGGGTTCAAGATAAGCGTCGGCCGCGACACGATCCACGGCCCCGAGATACAGGCCCTCAAAGACCTGGTCGCCGGCCTGGCCGGCGGACCCACTCCCCCCCCTCCCCCGGCGGGCCGGAGGGGGAGCCTGGAGCACCGCGCCATAATCCCGGACTACCTGGACTACGTCGCGGGCGGCATCACGCTGCCCGAGCTCTCAAGGCCCATCAAGGTGGTCCTCGACGCCGGAAACGGCACAGCCGGGCCCGTGGCCCCGGCTCTCATGAGAAGGCTTGGGTGCGACGTCGTCGAGCTCTTCTGCGCGGCTGACGGGGGGTTTCCCAACCACCACCCCGACCCCACGGTGCCGGCAAACCTCGCCGACCTCATAGAGGCGGTCCGCGGCGAGGGGGCGGACTTCGGCGTGGCCTACGATGGGGACGCGGACAGGATCGGGGTCGTGGACGAAGGGGGGGAGATCATCTGGGGGGACAGGCTCATGATAATCTACGCCCGCGACATCCTCGAAACCACCCCCGGGGCCGTAGTGGTGGGAGAGGTAAAGTCCTCTCAGGTAATGTACGATGAGATAGCTCACGCCGGGGGCAGGCCGGTCATGTGGAAGACCGGCCACTCGCTCATAAAGAGCAAGATGCGCGAGCTCGGGGCCGCCATGGCCGGGGAGATGAGCGGCCACATATTCTTCGCCGACAGGTACTTCGGCTTTGACGACGCCATCTACGCCACGGCCCGTCTCGTGGAGATACTCGCTGCGCGGAGGATGGCGGACCCGGCCTTCGGCTTCAGCTCCCTTCTGGCCGGGGTGCCGTCGACGCACGCAACCCCGGAGATAAGGATAGACTGCCCCGACGGGGAAAAGTTCGCCGTGGTGGAGCGCCTCAGGGACGCCATCGGCGCAGGGGACACAGGCTTCAGCGTAAGCGACGTCATAACCCTTGACGGGGTAAGGATAAACTTCGATGGGGGCTGGGCGCTCCTGCGCGCCTCAAACACCCAGCCGGTGCTCGTATTGAGGTTCGAGGCCGAAAGCGCTCACCTCCTCGAGAGGGCCAGGGAGTTTGTCAGGGGCCTGCTCGACCGGGTGCGGCCCGGGCTCTGGGTGGGGTTCTGAGGGGCCGCGTCCCCCGGTCGGAGGGGGGGACGCCGGGGCTTTTCATCAAGAAGTTTTTATGGAAAGGTTCAACGGATTTTTAACCGTGGGGATGTAAAGTATATGGTTAAGGAGGCGGCTGGAGACACGATGAAGGCGCTCGTATTAAGCGGAGGAAAGGGCACGAGGCTCCGGCCCATCACCTACACCGGGGCGAAACAGCTCGTCCACATAGCCAACCGGCCCATCCTCGCCTACATCCTCGACAACATCGCGAAGGTGGGGATAAAAGAGGTGGGCATGATTATCTCCCCGGAGACCGGCCCCGAGATAAGGGACACCATCGGGGACGGGTCGGTCTGGGGCCTGGAGATAACCTACATACTCCAGGAAGAGCCCCGGGGGCTGGCCCATGCCGTTGCGACCGGCCGTGAGTTCCTCGGCGACAGCCCCTTCGTCATGTACCTCGGGGACAACCTCATAGGGTGCGGCATAGAGGAGTTCGTGGAGACCTTCCG
>JBHHVK010000192.1:0-3712 GCA_046754205.1 Thermodesulfobacteriota bacterium | reverse complement strand
ATAGACGCGGTCCACGTCCATGTCCGCCACCCGGTCGTAGAAACCCTCCAGGTCGTTTTTTTTCCACTCGTAGAGGACAGGGCCCAGAGTGAGTTCCATGACTGCCGCCCCTTGTTGAGGAAAGGTTTTCAGCCCAGGAATAAAGTATGCCCTACAGGTCGGGCAAAAACAAGTTTTTTAATCATTCCAAAGGGTTGTTGCGCCGCCCCGTCCGCCGCCGCGCCGTCAGTAGACCGCCTTCACCAGAAAGAGCCCCGCCGGGGGGGCCGTCCTCGGGGCGGCCCGCCTGTCACGGGCCTCGATGAGACCCGGTATGGCGTCGGGCGGGAGCTTTCCCAGCCCCACCTCCACGAGGGTCCCCACCATTATCCTTACCATGTGGCGGAGGAACGCAGTGCCCCGCACCTCCACCTCGATGAGGCCCTCGCCTGAGGAGGCAACCTCCACGGAGGTCACCTCCCTTAGGGGATGGTCCGCGTCCGAGCCGGCGGCGCAGAAGGCGCTGAAGTCCATCTCACCGACGAGGTGGACGGCCCCCTGCCTCATTGCGTCGACGTCGAGGGGTCGGGAGACGTGCCAGGTCCAGCGCCGCAGCAGCGCCGGGGGGTAGTCGAGGTTGAAAATCCTATAGACGTAGACCTTTCCCACGGAGCTCCGCCTTGAGCAGAAGTCGCCCGCGACCTCGGTGGCCTCCTTTACGACTATGTCTCCGGGGAGCATGGAGTTGAGCCCGCGCTGGATGCCCCTGACGGGTATCTCCGAGGCGGTGCGGAAGTTCGCCACCTGGGCGTAGGCGTGGACGCCGGCGTCGGTGCGCGAGGCCCCGGTAAGCTCGACCGCCTCGCCGGTGAGCCTGGCGAGCGAGCGTGTCAACATCCCCTGCACCGTGGGCACGTCGGGCTGGACCTGCCACCCGGCGTAGCGGGTCCCCTCGTACTCGATAACGAGCCTGATGTTGCGCATCCCTTGCCTCCGGCCGCCGCCCCCCTCAGATGTAGTCCCTTACCAGGACCTCGGCTATCTGCACGGCGTTCAGGGCCGCGCCCTTGCGGAGGTTGTCGGAGACCACCCACATGTTTATCCCGTTGGCGACGGTATCGTCGCGGCGGACCCTGCCGACGAAGACCTCGTCCTCCTCGGCCGCCTCTATCTGCTGCGGGTAGAGGCCCGAGGCCGGGTCGTCGGCCACGGTCACCCCGGGAAAAGCGGCGAGCACCTCCCTTACGCCCTCGGGGGTTATCTCCCTTTCCGTCTCCACGTTCACGCTCTCGGCGTGGCTTATGAAGACGGGTACGCGCACGGCGGTGGCGGTCACGCCGATGGAGTCGTCCCCCAGTATCTTCTTCGTCTCGCCTACCATCTTCATCTCCTCCTTGGTGTAGCCACCCTCGAGGAAGACGTCTATCTGCGGGAGACAGTTAAAGGCTATCTGGTGGGGGAAGACCTTCTTTTCCGCCCCCCTCATGTTGAATATCTGGCGCACCTGGCCGGAGAGCTCGTCCATGGCCTCACGGCCGGCCCCCGAGACGGACTGGTAGGTGGAGACCACCACCCTCTTGACCCTGAACCGGTCGTGTATGGGCTTCAAGGCCAGCACCATCTGTATGGTGGAGCAGTTGGGGTTCGCTATGATGCCCTTTGCCCTGTACCCGGCAACGGCCTCCGGGTTGACCTCGGGGACGACGAGCGGGACGTCCGGGTCCATGCGGAACTCGCTGGTGTTGTCCACGACCACGCACCCGGCCCGTGCGGCCCTCGGGGCGTGGACCCTCGACACGCTCGCCCCGGGGCTGAAGAGCCCGATGTCCACCCCCTCGAACCCCTCATCGTCGAGGAGGCCGACGGCCAGCTCCTCACCCCTGAAGTTGAGCTTCGACCCGGCGCTCCTCTCGGAGGCGAGGAGCCTGAGTTCCCCCACGGGGAACTTTCTCTGCTCGAGTATCCTTATAATCTCTCCGCCCACGAGGCCTGTCGCCCCGACGACGGCTACGACGTAACTGTTCTTCTTCAAAACCTTTCGATCTCCCTTCTCTTTTCTATGACCAGGGCCTTAATATTTAATAATAAGGAAAAGTCGGGGTTAAGTCAATCCTCGGGACCGGGGGGGGAGGGGGAAGAGGGGGCCGCGGTGGCCGCGGGGGCCTCGGGGGAGGCGGCCGGCGAGGACGAGGCGAGCCCGGAAAGCCTCGCGGAGACCCTCTCGGCCCTGAGCCGGGCCTCGTCGTACCTGGCCTTGGCGTTGGTCACGTGGCGGCCGAGGGTCTCGAAGTCGTCGGTAAAGAGCCGGAAGTCACCGCGGAGCCTCTCGATATGATGTAGCATCTCCTCGGCCCTCTCGCTTATCTCCATGCCCCGAAGGCCCATGACTATGGTCTGGAGATAGGCGTAGAAGCTCGTCGGGGAGACGGGGACCACCCTGCGGGACAGCGCGTACTCGGCGAGTGTCTGCCCGTCGCCCGAGGTCTCCCTGAGGAACGCCTCGTGGTAGACGTTCTCGGCCGGGATGTACATGAGGGCGAAGTTCGTCGTGGACTCGTCGGGCAGGATGTAGGACGAGGCGATGGCGTCTATGTGGCGCCTGCAGTCAGCGGCGAACCTCTTCGCCGCCCTCCGCCTCTCCGCGTCCGGCCCACCCTCGACGACCCTCCTGAAGTTTTCGAGCGGAAACTTGGCGTCCACCGGGACGAGCCTGCCCCCGAGCCTTATGACCGCGTCCACGCGCGCGCCGCCCCGGAACCCGTACTGCAGCTCGTAGCACCCGCCGGGGAGCGCCTCGGCGAGGAGCTCGGCCAGGAGCGATTCGCCGAGCCCGCCCCTGAGCTTGGGCGCTACGAATATCCTGTGGAGCTCGGTTATGTCGCGCCCCACGTCGGTGATCCTCCGGGACGACTCCCTGAGCTCGCCGAGCTGACGGGAGAGGTCGCCGAAGAGCCGGGCCGTGTGCTCGGCCTTCCTGGCCAGCTCTCCCTCGTGGGCGATGACCTGGCCCGATATCGCGCCGAGCTGGCCCGTGACCTGCTGGCTGAAGGCGGCCAAACGGCCGGCAAGCTCCCGGACCTCGCCGGCGAGCGGGTCAGAGGCCGAAGGGGCCCGGAAGCGCCGCAGGAGCGCCCAGCCGAACCCTGCTGCCGCGGCAACCAAAAGCCCCAGGAGGACGGCTATGACGATTTCCATCCTATCCATCTCAAACGCCCCCGCGCGCAAAAGGCCGCCCCCGGAGGGGGGCGGCCTTTCCCTTCTTCAGTTGCCGTTCATGTCAGTTCAAGGCCCGAGGGTCAACCATGGGCCACCCTGGCGCTTTTCCGCGCCGCCTTGGCGCCTGCGCCCCGGCCCCTGTCCATGAACTCGCGGGCCTGGTGGACGAAGGCCTCCATGCGGGTGACGGCGTTGCTGTCCTCCGCGCCCTCGTAAACCATGTTGAGGTACGGTATGTCCCCGTGCTCCTCACGGAGCTTTTTGAGGATGCCGTTGACAACGGTGCCGGGCATGCAGGTAAAGGGCATGGCGTTGACGATGCCGGAGGCGCCGTGCTCGATGTAGTCGAGGGTCTTGCCCACGCTGAGGACGGCCTCGCCCTCGAAGGAGTCGTTCAGGTAGGGCTCGGCCCTCTCTATGAGGGTCTCCACCTTGGGCTCGTGTCCGCAGCGGAGGTCTTCAGCGAAGACCGCCTCCATCTTCTGCTCGTCCTTGTGCTGGAAGAAGTCGTTGAAGG
>JBHHVK010000191.1:0-3719 GCA_046754205.1 Thermodesulfobacteriota bacterium | reverse complement strand
GGCCTTATGGCCACGACCCCCCCGGTGGCCGGGTCGATGAACTTCAAGACCCTGTCCTTGAGGTTCGTGCCGAGGCTCAATACGTCGACGTACTCCAGAAGGGGCGTTATGACCCTCTGGAAGCCGTGGCTCTTGAATACGGAGAGTATGGAGGACTCGACCTCCCCGATCCTCGCCGCCTCGTCCGGGAGTATGTCCCTGACGCCCTGGGGCAGTGATATGACGGATTGTGGCTTCATGGCATCCTCTCTATAGGGCCGCCGCCTCAGGCCCCCCGGGGGCCTCCCGCCCCGCCCCGTGCACCCTTTAAAGCTCCACCACCCTGGCGGAGAGTATGTGCGGGAGCTTTAGAATCTTATCTATGAGACCCCTGGGGATGTGCGTATCCACGCTCCAGACGCTTACGGCCTCTCCACCCACGGACGACCTGCCGAGGTGGAGGCGCGCTATGTTGACGTTGCTGGAGCTCAGGAGCGTGCCCACGTTGCCGATAACGCCGGGCTTGTCCTCGTTGGTCAGCAGCAGCAGGTACCCCTCTGGCACGGCGTCGAGGAAGAACTTGTCTATGCGGACTATCCTCGGCTCCCTCTTGCCGAAGAGCGCTCCCTCGACGAGGCTCTCCGAGTCCCTGGTCCTGACCTTGATAGTTATGGAGCTGGCGAAGTCCGTGGACCGCGAGCTCTTCACCTCCACCACCCTTATGCCCCGCTCCTTCGCGACGAAGGGGGCGTTGACGAAGTTGACGTAAAGGTCGAGGACCTGGTCGAGGAGCCCCTTGATGCAGGATATCGTTATGGGGGCCACGTCGTATTCCACGACGTCGCCGGAGTACTCTATGGTTATCTCCTCGGGGCCGCCCTCGAGTATCTGCCCCTGGAAGCTGCCGAGCTTCTCGCCGAGCGTTATGTACGGCCCGAGCGCGGTGAGCAGCTCGGACGGCACGCTGGGCACGTTTAGTGCGTTCCTTATGGTGCCGCCGGTGAGGTAATCGGCTATCTGCTCGGCTATGGCCACGGCCACGTTCTCCTGGGCCTCGGCCGTCGACGCTCCGAGGTGCGGGGTGAGTATGACCTCATCGAGGCCGAGCAGCGGGTTGTCGGCCTCGGGCGGCTCCTGGGCGAAGACGTCGAAGGCGGCGCCGGCCACGATCCCCGCCTTTACGGCCTCGGCGAGGTCGGCCTCGTTTACGATGCCGCCCCTGGCGCAGTTTATTATCCTCACGCCCTTCTTCATCCTGGCGAAGGCCTCGGCGCCCACCATGTCGCGGGTGGCGTCGGTCAGCGGTACGTGGATGCTTATGAAGTCACTCTTCGCGTAGAGCTCGTCGAGGTCCACGAGGGTCACGCCGAGCTTGTCGGCGGCCTCCTCGGATATGTAGGGGTCATAGGCGATGACGTTCATCCTGAGCCCTATGGCCCGGGATACCACGACGCTCCCGATGTTTCCCACGCCGAGGACGCCGAGGGTCTTGCCCGTAAGCTCCACCCCCTGGAACTTCTTCTTCTCCCACTTGCCCTCGCGCATGGAGGCCGTGGCCTGCGGCACCTTCCTGGCCAGGGCCACCATCATGGCTATGCCGTGCTCGGCCGTGGTGATGGTGTTGCCTCCAGGGGTGTTCATCACCACGACGCCGCTTTTGGTGGAGGCCTCGACGTCGATGTTGTCCACGCCCGTGCCGGCCCGTCCTATGACCTTGAGGTTGCCGGCGGCCTCGATTATCTCGGCGGTGACCTTGGTGGCCGACCTCACCACGAGGCCGTGGTAGTCCTTTATCTTCTCCTTAAGCTCCTCCGGCTTGAGCCCGGTTATGACGTCGCACTCAAGGCCCGGCGTATTGCCCAGTATCTCCGCGGCCCTGGGGCTCATGCTGTCGGAAATGAGCACCTTCATCATTCATACCCCTCTATGAGTATTTCCTGGGCCGCGGCCGCGCCGCATCCGGCGCCGGCCTCGTAGCCGAACTTCTTCAGCGCCATCTCTATGGCGGAGACGGCGACGACCACGTCGAAGGTGTCCACGTACCCGAGGTGGGCTATGCGGAGTATCTTCCCCTTCAGGTGGTCTTGGCCCCCGGCGAGCGTGACGCCCATGACGTCGCGGAGGTATTTCACGAGCTTTGCGCCGTCAACGCCATCGGGCACGTATACGCCGGTGGCGGCGTTGCTCGGGGAGCCGGGGGCAAGGGGCGCGAGGCCCATCGCCGCCCCGGCCGCGCGGGTGGCCCTTGCGAGCCTGTCGTGACGCGCGAAGACGCCTTCGAGCCCCTCCGCCTTTATGAGCTTCAGGGCCTCGAGGAGCCCCGTTATAAGAGAGACCGCCGGGGTGTAGGCCGTGGTGTCCTTTCCGAGGTTCTTCAGCTCCTTGGCGAGGTCGAAGTAGTAGCGGGGACACTTGGAAGTCTCGTTGAACTTCCATGCCTTTTCGGAGAGCGCGATGAAGGCGAGCCCCGGGGGGAGCATGAAGGCCTTCTGCGAGCCCGAGACCATGACGTCTATTCCCCAGTCGTCCATGGGCACGTCGAAGACGCCCACGGCCGTGATGCCGTCGACTACCATGAGCGTGTCGCGGTCCCTTGTGAGGGCGGCCAGCTCCTTTACGGGGTGGGCCACGGTCGTGGAGGTCTCGGAGGCCTGCGTCAGCACGCCCTTGACGGCCGGGTTGGCGTCGAGGACCTTTTTCACGTCTTCGACCTTCACGGCCTCGCCCCACTCGACATTGATCCAGTGGACCTTGAGGCCGTAGGCCTCGGAAATTTGGCCCCACCTCTCTCCGAACTTGCCGCCGTTTACGGCGATGACCTCGTCGCCGGGGCTGAAGAGGTTGGTTATCGCGCTCTCCATCGCCCCGGTGCCCGAGGATGCGAGTATGATCACGTCCTGCTCTGTCTGGAAGACGTACTTGAGGAGCCCGGCGGCCTCCTTGAATATCTCAGAGAACTGGCTCGTCCGGTGGTGTATCATCGGCCTCGCCATGGCGAGCAAGGCCTCTTCGGGCACCGGCGTCGGCCCTGGGGCCAGAAGGTATTTTTTTCTCATAACAGATCCCTCTCTCGAATGCCTGGATTGCTCGGTAATAATAATGAAGAAGATCGCACGGTTATGGAATCGCCCCGCACAAAGGGGCGTTATAGGCTAACAAAGCCCACGGCGCAAATCAAGGGAAATCAATCCGCCGCGGAGCGCCCGGGGCCGTGGAGGGGACAAAAAAAACCGTCTGTGGAGGTCTACATGGATTGAGTCCCATGCAAGAGCCCAGACGGTCGGCAAACTTATATGTCCTTCCGCTTCCCGGTGGTCGGCCCACCTTAATCCCGTCAGTTACGGAAGGAGCTGTCCCTTCTTTTCAGGGATAAATCTTAATCCTAAAGGCCGGCGTTGTCAAGGTGTTTCTGGGGATGGGAGGAGGGGCGGGCCGGGGGAAAGCACCCTGCCCGCAGCTTTTGCATAGAGAGGGCCATCCTTACCCCCGAGAGACCTTCCAGCCCCGCCCCCGGGTATTGCGCCGCTGCGGGGCGCTTTGCTGTTTGGGGTTAGGCGGGGCGAAAAACCGCCTCGGCCGTGCCGCCACCCCGCGAGGCCCCCCCTTAAATCGCGGCGGCGTCGATGCCGCCGCTCATCGCCCCTCGGAGCCCCGCCCGCCCCCGGCACGGCCTGCCCGGAGCCCCGCTACACCCCATACAGCGTGGTTTAGTTTTAAAAAAATGACAAGTGGGCACGTCA
>JBHHVK010000190.1:0-3815 GCA_046754205.1 Thermodesulfobacteriota bacterium | reverse complement strand
CAGCGTGGGTGTCTGGCGAGCAGGTGGGCAGGTGGGCAGGTGGGCAGGTGGGCAGGTGGGCAGGGTACAGGGGGGCATGGGGGGGGCGGGGCCGGGGTCTTTACTATCGGTAGTGGTGCAGGGCTTAAAAAGGAGGCTGATCGATGTCAGTTGTGATTGTTACGGGGTCGGCGGGCCTCGTCGGCTCCGAGACCGCGAAGTTCTTCTGCGCCGAGGGCTACGACGTGGTCGGCGTGGACAACGACATGCGCCGGGAGCTCTTCGGGCCGGAATCCTCCACCGAGTGGATGAGACTCCACCTCGAGAGGGAGCACAGGAATTACAGGCATTACAGCCTCGACATAAGGGACGCCGAGGCCATGACCGGGCTCTTCAGGGAATATGGCAGGGACATCGCCCTTGTCGTGCACACCGCGGCCCAGCCCTCGCACGACTGGGCCGCCGGAGACCCGATGAAGGACTTTTCGATCAACGCCACCGGGACACTCGTCCTCCTCGAAAACCTGAGGCTCCACGCGCCCGAGGCCGTCTTCATATTCACCTCGACGAACAAGGTCTACGGGGACACGCCCAACCGCCTTCCCCTCGTGGAGCTGCCAACGAGGTTCGAGCTCGAAGAGGGCCACAGGTGGCACGGCGGCATAGACGAGACCATGGCCATAGACAGGTCGCTTCACAGCGTCTTCGGGGCCTCCAAGGTCGCGGCCGACGTGCTGGTCCAGGAGTACGGCCGCTACTTCTCTCTCAAGACGGCCTGCTTCCGGGGCGGGTGCCTAACCGGGCCGGCCCACTCGGGCGCGAAGCTCCACGGCTTCCTCTCCTACCTCGTCCGCTGCGTGATAACGGGCAGGAAGTACCAGGTCTACGGTTACAAGGGTAAGCAGGTCAGAGACAACATACACTCCACGGACCTCGTCTCGGCCTTCAATCACTTCTTCAAATCTCCGCGCCCCGGAGAGGTCTACAACATAGGCGGCTCCAGGCACTGCAATATCTCGATGATAGAGGCGATTGACCTCGTCGCCGAGGTGGCCGGCAGGCGCCTTGACGCGGAGTACGTGAACCGGAACAGGACCGGGGACCACATATGGTGGGTCTCCGGGGTTGAGAAGTTCAGGGCGCACTATCCCGAGTGGAAGTTCACATACGACAACGAGGCCATAGTCCGCGAGATATATGAGACTCAGAAACTCGTAATGGGCGGTGGGCTCACGGCCGTCTGAGGCGGCGGCAGGGGCGGGCCGGCCGTGCGGGCCGGTCGTGGAAAGGAGAGGGTGGAAAATGAAGGTCTCGGTAATAATCCCGGTAAAGGAAATAAACGACTACGTGATGGAGTCCCACGAGTATCTGCGAAAGGTCGATTATCCCGACTTCGAGGTCCTGATCTTCCCGGACAGGGACACCGGGCTCGCGCTCCCCGGCGCGAGGATAATCGCCACGGGCCCGGTCGGCCCGGCCGAAAAGCGGGACCTCGCCATCGAGCACGCCACCGGGGAGATACTCGCCTTCCTCGACGACGACGCCTACCCGAGATGGGACTGGCTCGCCAGGGCCGTAAGGCGCTTCGCCGACCCGGAGGTCGCCGCCGTCGGGGGCCCCGCCGTAACGCCCGACAGCGACAGCAGGCTCCAGAAGGCCTCCGGGGCGGTCTACGAGTCGCGCCTTGCAAGCTCCAGGTACACATACCGGTACTTCCCCACGGCCGCCAGGGAGGTGGACGACTTCCCCACGGTCAACCTCTTCGTGCGTAAAGACGTCTTCGCACGTCTCGGGGGGTTCGACACGGCCTACTGGCCGGGCGAGGACACGAAGCTCTGCCTCGACATAACGAGAAGACTCGGACTCAAGATAATCTATGACCCCGAGGTCATCGTCTACCACCACAGAAGGAAGCTCTTCGGCCCCCATCTCAGGCAGGTGTCGAGATACGCATTCCAGAGGGGCCTCTTCGTCCGGACCTTCCCCGAGACGTCGCTCCGGCCCGGCTACTTCGTCCCCTCGGCCTTTCTCCTCTTCGCCGCCTTGGGGCTGCCGGCTTCCATCGTCTCGGGCCCGGCGGCCGTGGCCTACTTGTCCGTCCTCACGGTCTATTCCGCGGCCGTCGTTACGGCCTCTCTCGCTTCGGCGCTCTCCTACGGGTCCCTTGCCGTAGGGGCCCTGACGCTGCCGGGGATTATGCTCACCCACGCCTTCTACGGCTATCACTTCATAAGGGGGCTCCTCTCGGGGAGGCGAGCGCCCGCAGGGGTGAGGGTGGAGGGGACGGCCAATTGAGCCGCGATGGTCTCATGGGGAGGAACTTAACTTTAATGAATAACGCTCGGATCGGGTGAGATGAAGATATCCATATCATATCCGTCTCTCGATGATTCCCCGGGGGTGCCGCTCCTGGCGCAGAACCGCCAGTTCCAGTGGTTCGACAACCCCACGTACATCTATCCCATCGTTCCGGCCACGGCGGCCACGCTCCTGAAGCGGGCGGGGTTCGACGTCTTCTGGGACGACGGCATAGCCGAAGGGCTCGACTATGCCACGTGGCTGCGGCGGCTCAGGTCCGAGAGGCCGGACGTGGTGGCCATCGAGACCAAGACCCCGGTGGTGAAGCGCCACTGGGAGATAATCCGCGAGCTCAAGGGGTGCGCGTCCGGGGGCTGGAACCCGGTGGTAGTCCTCATGGGCGACCACGTAACGGCGCTGCCGGCCGAGTCCATGGACAAGAGCCCCGTGGACTTCGTCCTCACCGGCGGGGACTACGACCTGCTCCTCGCCAGCCTCGCCGGACACCTCACGGGCGGCGCGGCAGCTCTCGAGCCGGGCATCTGGTTTCGCGACCACGGCGCCGTAAGGTCAACCGGCCGCTTCACCCTCGACCACGACATCAAGGGCCTGCCCCGCATAGACAGGGACCTTACAAGGTGGGAGCTCTACAGCCGCAGGAACGGCAACTTCAAGCGCCTGCCCGGGACATACATCATGGCGGGTCGTGACTGCTGGTGGGGCAGGTGCTCCTTCTGCTCCTGGACGACCCTCTACCCGAAGTTCAGGGTGAGGACCCCGGAGGACGTCCTCGACGAGGTGGGCGAGTTGATAGAGAGCTACGGGGTCAGGGAGATAATGGACGACACCGGCTCCTTCCCCACCGGCGGCTGGCTGAGGGAGTTCTGCCGGGGGATGATAGGGCGCGGATACAACAGGAAGGTCATCCTCGACTGCAACATGCGCTTCGGGGCGCTCAAGGCCGCGGACTACGCCCTGATGAAAAAGGCGGGCTTCAGGCTCCTGCTCTTCGGCCTCGAATCCGCGAGCCAGGCCACGCTCGACCGGCTCGACAAGGGGATAGAGCTCGCAGGCGTAGATGAATCCCTCCAGTACGCCCGGTCCGCAGGCCTCTACCCGCACATAACCATAATGTTCGGCTACCCCTGGGAGACGTGCGACGAGGCCATGGAGACCATAAAGTACGGGAGACGCCTTCTCAAAAAGGGGCTCGCCTGGACGGTTCAGGCGACCGTGGTCATCCCCTACCCGGGCACGCCGCTCTACGAGTACTGCCGCCGGAAGGGGCTTCTCAAGACAGGCGACTGGGACGCCTACGACATGAGAGGCGCGGTCATGGACGCGCCCCACGACGCCGGGGACATGCAGGGCATGGTCAGAAAGATCTACTCAACGGCCTTCAGCCCGGAGTTCATCGCCAGGAGGTTCCTCGCCATGAGGGACTTGGATGACCTCCGTTACCTCTTGAGGGCCTCCACAAAGGTCCTCGGCCACCTGACGGACTTCAAAGCGAGAGGCAAGGGGGCAAGGGGGTAAGG
>JBHHVK010000189.1:0-3851 GCA_046754205.1 Thermodesulfobacteriota bacterium | reverse complement strand
TACTGCCCCGAGGGGTTCGAGGACGTGGTGAGGAAGTGCCCCGTGCCCATAGTCGTGGCCGGAGGGAAGAAGATACCCGAAAAAGATGCCCTCGAGCTCGCCTACAACTCCGTTTCAAAAGGGGCCGTGGGGGTGGACATGGGCCGGAACATCTTCCAGTCCGAACACCCGGTGGCCATGATACGCGCGGTCCGCGAGGTCGTCCACAACAACCTCGCCGCGGACAAGGCCTTCGAGCTCTTCGGCGAGCTCTCCAAGGAGACCACCCCCGTCCCGGCCTGACAACCCGCGGAGGGTTTTATGGGGGAACCCTTCTGTAGAAAGGTACTTGCGTACGGCAAAGTTAAAAATGAGTTTCTCGCTGAGGAAAATCTTAAGAACTGAAACGATGTTTTTTAGTTCGCCGTCCGCGGAGGACCCCCCACACCCCCTCCCAAGACTTTTAATTACGTGAAGGAGCCCCCCTTTTTGAAAAGGGGTCTCCTTCACGTAGTCAATTAAAAAGTTTTTGAAGGGAGTATGAGGGAAACTTTTTACAAAAAGTTTCTCTCATAAAATGCTTCGGAGGTTGCCGTTGAAGGCGGCGGTTTATTACAGGAACGATGACGTTCGCATCGAGGACCTGCCCGTGCCGGGCATCGGTTCCGGTGAGCTGCTGGTCAGGGTCGAGGCCTCGGGCATATGCGGCAGCGACGTCATGGAGTGGTACCGGGTCAAGAAGGCCCCGCTGGTTCTCGGTCACGAGGTGGCCGGCACGGTAGTGGAGGCCGGCGACGGGGTGGAGAGGTTCAAGGTCGGGGACCGGGTGACGGTGGCCCATCACGTGCCGTGCAACTCCTGCGTATATTGCCTGCGGGGCGAGCACTCCGTCTGCGACACCCTTCGCACCACCAACTTCGACCCGGGGGGCTTTGCCGAGTTCATCCGCGTGCCGGAGATAAACGTCGATAGGGGCACCTTTCTCCTGCCCGGGGGCGTGAGCTTTGAGGAAGCGACCTTCAGCGAGCCCCTCGGGTGCGTTGTCAGGAACTTCAGGAGGGCGGGTTTTGAGCCGGGCAGGACGGTGCTCGTCCTCGGAAGCGGCGTATCCGGGATACTCCACATGAAGCTCGCCCGCGCCCTTGGCGCCGGGGCGATAGTCGCAACCGACGTTAACGAGTTCCGTCTCGAAGCGGCCAGGAGGGCCGGGGCCGACCACGTCGTAAGGGCGGACCGCGACGTGCCGGCCGAGGTGAGGCGGCTTCTCGGCAGGGGGGCCGACTTCGTGGTGCTGTGCGCGGCCAGGGAGTCCGCCGTCCGGCAGGCCGTAAAGAGCGTGGACAGGGCGGGCACGCTCATGTTCTTCGCCCCCCTGGCGCCGGGCGCTACCGTGGCGCTGCCCATGTTCGAGCTCTGGCGCGACAACATAACGGTGGTCCATTCCTACGCCTCGCCGCCCTATGATACGGAGGTGGCCATAGAGCTTCTCGCCTCCCGGAGGGTCGAGGTGTCTGACATGATAACCCACAGGCTTCCCCTCGACAGGGCCGCCGAGGGGTTCGCCGTCACGGCCTCTTCCGGCGATTCGCTCAAGGTGGTGATAGAGCCCCACGCCGGAGGCTGAGAGGGCAGAGGGCAGCGAGGCCGGGCAGCGGAGGTGCGGTGAAGAAATTCGGCATGGTCATCAAGACCTCGAACCCCGAGGCGGTGAGCCTGGGCTGCGAGATAGCCGCCTGGGTCGCCGCCCGCGGCGGCGAGGTCTGCACCGTGGAGAACGTCGGGGCCGTCATAACGCCCTCCCGCTCCGTGAGCGCCGAGGCCCTTGCGGACGCCATCGAGGTCATGATAGTCCTCGGGGGCGACGGCACCATGCTGTCGGCCGCCCGCATGATCGGGGGGCGCAGGGTGCCCATCCTCGGCGTCAACATGGGGGGGCTCGGTTTTCTTACCGCCATCACCACGAAAGAGGTCTACCAGCTGCTTGAGAGGATACTCAGGGACGACTACGCCGTTGAGGAGAGGATGAGACTCTCCGTGAACGTCACCAGGGGGGGGACCGAGCTCGCCGCCCACGACGTTTTGAACGACGTGGTCATAAAGGGCCTGAACGCGAGGCTCATACGCCTCGAGACGAGCATAAACCGCGACTTCGTCACCACCTACAGGTCTGACGGCCTCATAGTGGCCACGCCCACCGGCTCCACAGCCTACTCGCTCTCCGCCGCCGGTCCCATACTCTACCCCACCATCCACTCGATAATAGTGGTGCCAGTATGCCCCTTCAACTTCACCAACCGCCCGGTGGTGATACCTGACTGGATGACAGTCGACGTGAAGGTCTGCCCCTCCCCGTACAGGATAGCGCTCATACTCGACGGCCAGATGGACGTGGAAGTGGAGTGCGGGGACACCATCCACATCAAGAGGTCCGACAAGTCGGTCTACCTTATCAGGTATGAAGGGAAGAGCTATTTTGATATACTGAGGGAGAGGTTCATGTGGGAGGCGAAGGACTCCTGACCCGCGCCCCTTTCCGCCACCCCGCCGGCGCCCCCATAAGGCGCCGGGAGGTGTCAACCTTTTCCATCGGCCCCTGATAGAGACATGCTTTTAGAACTCCGCATTCAGGACTTCGCCATCATCGAGGGCATCACGGTCGCCTTCGGCCCCGGGCTCAACATATTCACCGGCCAGACCGGCGCCGGCAAGTCCATTATCATCGACGCCATGGAGCTCATCCTCGGCGATCGCGCCAGGGGGGACCTCATCAGGGGGGGGATGGATGAGGCCGTGGTGGAGGCGATGTTCTCCGTGGACGGCGTGGAGGGCATAGGGGAGATACTCGCGGAGGCCGGGATAGCGCACGGCGAAAACCTCGTCATAAAGAGGGTCGTGCAGAGGGCCGGCAGGAACAGGGTATACATAAACGGCAGCCTCGCCACCCTCGTCACGCTCTCTGAGGTCGGCCGCCACCTGATAGACATCTACGGCCAGAGCGAGCACACATCCCTTGCCAGGCCCGACGAGCACGTCGAGCTGCTCGACTCCTTCGGAGGGTTCGGGGGGCTCAGGGCCGAGATGGCCGAGGCCCACAGGGGCTACGTCGCCATCAAAAATGAGCTCGAAGGGCTCAGAAGCAGCGCCGGCGAGGCCGCCCGGAGGAAGGACTTTCTCGAGTTTCAGTTAAACGAGCTCGCCGAGGCGGCCCTCGCGCCCGGCGAGGAAGAGGCGCTCAAGCAGGAGGTGGAGAGGCTCAGGAACGCGGACCTCCTGAAGGAGGCGGCCGCGGGGGCGGAAAGCGAGATATACTCCAGCGAAGGCTCCATGACGGCGCGTCTCGGCGCGTTCCTGAGCGCGCTCAGGGAGGCCGCCTCGATAGACCCGAGGCTCTCCGGGACCGTCGAGTCCCTGGAGTCGAGCATGTACCAGCTCGAGGACGCCGCAGCGTTCCTGAGAGACTACGCCGCCGCCGTGGACTCGGACCCGGCGGCCCTCGATGCCGCCGGCGCCAGGCTCGACCTCATAAGCAGGCTCAAGAAGAAATACGGCGGCTCCGTAGAAGAGATGCTCGAGCGGCAAAGCTCCATCGCCGAAGAGATGGCCGGCATAGCGGGCTCGGAGGAGAGGATAGAAGAGCTCGACTCCAGGCTCTTCGCCGCCGCCCAGAAGGCCACGCACGTGGCCAAACGCCTTGGTTCGGAGCGCATCCGCACGGCCCGCGAGCTGAAGGGGGACATAGAAAAGGAGCTCGCCGACCTCGGCATGTCCGGGGCGATATTCGAGGTGGTCATCGAGCAGGACGTGACCCCCGAGGGCGCCCTGAGGTTCGGCGAGAAGGGCGCCGACCGCATAACCTTCTTCATATCCCCCAA
>JBHHVK010000188.1:0-3863 GCA_046754205.1 Thermodesulfobacteriota bacterium | reverse complement strand
AGGAGGTAACCGGGATGTTTACGGGTTCGATAACGGCGCTTGTGACGCCCTTCCGCGGCGGTGCGCTCGACACCGAGGCCCTCAGGGGCCTTATAGAGGTCCAGATAGCCGCCGGCACGAAGGGGCTCGTGCCCTGCGGGAGCACGGGCGAGTCCGCGACCCTGAGCTACGAGGAGCACAACCGCGTGGTGGAGCTCACGGTGAAGACGGCAGCGGGCCGGGTGCCCGTCATAGCCGGCGCGGGCTCGAACTCCACCGCCGAGACGGTGATGCTCACCCGCCACGCCAGGGAGGCCGGGGCGGACGCGGCGCTCCTTATAACCCCGTACTACAACAAGCCCACCCAGCAGGGGCTCTACGAACATTATCGCGAGGTGGCCCGGGCCGTGGACATACCCATCGTGCTCTACAACGTCCCGGGCCGCACCAGCGTGAACATGCTGCCCGACACGGTGGCGAGGCTCTCGGAGATAGATAACATCGTGGGCATAAAGGAGGCCACCGGGGACATGGCCCAGGTGAGCGAGGTCATCGAGAAGGCCCGGACGGGCTTCTGCGTCCTCTCGGGCGACGACCCGACGACCCTGCCGCTGCTCGCCCTCGGGGGCCGCGGCGTGATATCGGTGACGAGCAACCTCTTGCCCGGGGAGATGTCCGGCATGTGCGAGGCCTTCGCCTCCGGGGACCTCGAGGAGGCGAGAAGGCTCCACTACAGGCTGCTGCCCATGCACAGGGCCATGTTCCTGGAGACCAACCCCATACCGGTGAAGACGGCCCTGGCCCTCGTCGGGGCGATGGCCGAGGAGTTCAGGCTGCCGCTTTCAAAGATGGCCCCCGAGAACAGGGAGAGGCTCACCAGGGCCCTCAAGGACTATGGAATCGAAGTGAGGAGCAGGCCGAATGCTTAAAGTTGCCGTAACCGGCGCAGCCGGAAGGATGGGAAAGGCCATAATAGTCTCGGTCAACTCCACGGAGGGGGTGAGGCTCGCGGGCGCCCTCGAGCGTCAGGGCTCCCCGGCGGTCGGCAGGGACGCCGGGGAGATCGCCTCCACCGGGAGGCTCGGGGTGGAGATAACGGACGACAGGGAGGCGGCCTTCTCCGGGGCGGACGTAATAATCGACTTCTCCCACCCCGATGCGACCATAAAGACCCTCGAGGGCGCGGTGGAGCGTGGCCAGGGGATGGTGATAGGCACCACCGGGTTTTCACAACAGCAGCGGGAGACCATACGCGAGCTCGCCGGCAGGACCCGCGTGGTCATGGCCCCGAACATGAGCGTGGGTGTGAACCTGCTCCTGAAGCTCGCCGACGCCGCCTCAAGGGTCATAGGGGACGAGTACGACATCGAGATTATAGAGGCCCACCACAGGCACAAGAAGGACGCCCCCTCGGGAACGGCCATACGCCTTGCCGAGGTGATAACACTTGCGCTCGACCGCGACCTCGAGGACGTGGCCGTCTACGCGAGAAAGGGCATCATCGGGGAGCGCAGGCCCGAGGAGATAGGCATTCAATCCATACGCGCGGGCGATATAGTGGGCGACCATACCGTGATATTCGCCACCCCGGGAGAGAGGATAGAGCTGACGCACAAGGCCTCCTCGAGGGAGACCTTCTCAAAGGGGGCCGTAAGGGCGGCCCTCTGGCTCGTGGACCGGCCCAAGGGGCTCTACGACATGCAGGATGTCCTCGGGTTAGGCGATTAGCGGCCCCCGCGGAGCCGCCGGGGCGTCCGGTGGCTTTTAATGTCCGCTCTGTGGTATCATGCCCGGCTATAACCCGGACAGGCGGGCTCGACGCGCCCGGAATAACCCCCAAGCGGCGATAACCGATGAAAGGAAGCGATATATGACACGAAAAATACTCCGGGTCCTGATGGTCTCAGCGGTCCTCGTCCTCTTCGGGCCCATGGCCGGCAGCGCATCCGCCTTCACCGGCGAGGGTTGCATGGGGGACTGCAAGGGATGCCACACCCTGGGCCTCGACGAGGCGAGAAAACTCCTCAAGACGGAACGGTTCAGGGCCGATATCAAAGAGGTAAGGATGAGCCCGGTCAAGGGTCTCTGGGAGGTCGAGATCGCCCAGGCCGGAAAGACCGTCATCGTCTACGTGGACTTCGGCAAGAAGTACCTCGTGGAGGCGAGGTTCACACAGCTCGACAAGCTCGAGGAGGAGACGAAGCTCAAGAAGGTCGACCTCGCCGTCATACCCCTTGACGAGGCGATAGTCATCGGAGACCCCGGGGCGAAAAACAGGATTATCGTCTTCGACGACCCGGAATGCCCGTACTGCGCCAAGCTTCACGCGGAGATAAAGAAGGTGATAGAGCAGAGGAAGGACGTCGTCTTCTACATAAAGATGTACCCCCTGCCGATTCACCCCGACGCATACGCCAAGAGCAAGGCCATCGTCTGCTCGGGCTCCTCCGCGCTCCTTGACGACGCCTTCGCGGGCAAGCCGCTCCCCGAGCCCGACTGCGAGACCAAAGAGGTCGACAGGAACGTCAAGCTCGCCGCGGAGCTCGGCATAAGGGGCACGCCGGCCATAATATTCCCGGACGGGAGGATGCTCCCCGGGTACGTGCCGGCGGACGTGCTCCTCTGGCACCTCGATAACCCCTGATGCGGGTGATGCAAGGGGAGGCACACGGGGACCCGGTGCCGACGCCGCGCGCGGCAAGGGCTCTAAGAGTCGAGGCGGCGCCGCCGGAAAGGCCGGCGGCGGGGGACCGGGCGAAGAATGGAGCCGGCGGGGGGACTTGAACCCCCGACCTACTGATTACGAATCAGTTGCTCTTCCACTGAGCTACGCCGGCGGTGAATATGAAATGATATTTTAAGACCCGTGTTTTGTCAAGACCTTTAGCGCCCCGGCCCATGTGCCCTGAGTTACGGGAAATTCCCCGGGATTCAGGTTAAGGTTTCATAAAAAAAGAAGGATGATTCGCCCGTGGGAACAAGCGTGCTTGAACTCGATAAGCTGAAGAACAACAGAATACTCATCATAGACGATAACGCCACGAACAAGGCCATCCTCGAGGAGATGCTCTCCATCAACGGCTTCGAGGTGATGAAGAGCGGAGACGGCGCCGAGGGCCTCAGGATGGTGGAGGAACGGGACCCCGCGGTGGTGCTCCTCGACCTCGTCATGCCCGGCATGAACGGGATCGACGTGTGCAGGAAGATCCGGTCCATGAAGCTCCCTTCGAGGCCGTCGGTGATAATCGTCTCCGTGATGGGCGACAAGGAGACCGTGGTGGAGGCCCTCTCCGCCGGCGCTGACGACTACATCGTAAGGCCCTTCAGCGAGTCGGAGCTGCTGGCCCGGGTCAGGGCCCAGCTCCGCATAAGCGACTTTTTCAGGGAGACGGAGGAGTCCAAGAGGACTCTTGAAACCCTCCTGGAGATATCCAACGCCGTGTCCGCCAGCCTCAACCCATCGGAGGTCCTCGATAGCATCGTCAAAAAGGTGGCCGCCCTCACCGACGCCATAAGGTGCTCCATCGTCCTGGTGGTCAAGAACGACAAGGGGTACGTGCTCGCCAGCCACGACAACCCGTCCATCAAGGACCTCGAGATAGACCTCAAGAAATATCCCGAGATAAGAGAGGTCATCAACACCAAGGCCCCCCTCGCACTGCAGGACATGGCGACCCACCCGCTGATGGCCGGCGTGAAGGCATCCCTGAAGGACCTCGACGACATGAGCGTCCTCATCGTGCCCATCGTCTTCAACGACGAGGTCCTCGGGACCCTCTTTCTCAGGACCAGACGCAAGGAGGAGGGGTTCAGCCGCGAGGAGATCGATTTCTGCCAGATAGTGGCGAACGCCAGCTACCACGCCATCAAGAACGCCCGCCTCT
>JBHHVK010000187.1:0-3921 GCA_046754205.1 Thermodesulfobacteriota bacterium | reverse complement strand
CCAACAGGGTCCCATGGGTACGTCGACCGGAAGGCGCAGAGGCGCCCTCCGGTTTTTTGTCTCCGGCCCCCAGGGGCCGGGGTCGACCGAGAAATTCGTTGCCTTATCGACCCCGCCGTGGTATAAGTAGTCAAAATTAAAGAACAATGATCTCCGAGCCGGACATCCTAAGGTCTTACGACTATGGTGTACGGCCGATAAGGGTCTGGCTGGAAACGGCCACGCCTCCCGTGCTTGGAAAGGAGATTCACCGTGCTGAGCGGCCCGAAGGGCCGCCTGGCGCCGACCCTTTCCGCCGGGGCCGGCATTTTTTTTGCGCCCCGCCGTAACCCGGAGCAGTCAGAGTGAAGCTGCCATCGACCCCTGCGACATCCCTGGGCCGTCTCCTCGCGGCCTTGCCGGTCCTCTTTCTCGTCCTCCTCGCCGACGAGGGCGCGCGGGCCGAAAGGCCCGTCATAAGGGTCGCCGCGGCGTCCTCCCTCGCCTTCGCCTTCGACGATATCGCGAGGTCCTTCGAGGAGAGGACAGGCGCAAGGGTGGTCGTCTCCATCGGCTCGACCGGGCTACTTGCAAGGCAGATAGAGTACGGCGCGCCCTTCGACGTCTTCTTCGCGGCCGACGTCGCCTCCGTCGGCGAGCTGGCGGGCAGAGGGCTCGTCATCCCCGAATCGGTGGAGCGCTACGCCGAGGGCAGGCTCGTCGTCGCCGTAAACCGCGCTTCAGGGGTAGAGGCCGGGGGGCTCGAAGACCTCGCCGGGCCCATGGTAACGAGGGTGGCCATAGCCAACCCCGACCACGCCCCCTACGGGGCCGCCGCCAGGGAGGCCCTCAAAAGGGCGGGGGTATGGGAGGACGTCAGGGCGAAGCTCGTCTACGGAGAGAACATCCGCCAGACGCTCCAGTTCGTCCAGACGGGAAACGCCCAGGTGGGCATAGTGGCCCTCTCGGTGGCGGACGTCCCGGAGGTGGCCTCCTTCCCCGTGGACCCATCGCTCCACGACCCCATATACCAGGCGGCCGCCGTGGTGAGCGCCTCGGAGAGGCCTGGGCTCGCAAGGGACTTCATAAGGTACATAAAGGGCCCCGAGGGTGGTGCGGTGATGCGAGGGCACGGCTTCTTCCCGCCAGGGGAAAGCGAGTAACGCCCGTGGACCTCTTCCCTCTATACCTGACGATAAAGGTCTCGGTCGTGGCCACGGTCTTCACGACGGCCATAGGGCTCGCCCTCGCCCTCGTGCTCGCCCGCAGGGACTTTTTCGGCAAGAACGTCCTCGACGTAATAATAATGCAGCCGCTGGTGATACCCCCCACGGTGCTCGGCTACTACCTCCTCTCCGTCTTCGGCAGGTCGAGCTTCCTCGGCAGGTTCCTCGAGGACGCCATAGGGCTCCGGATAGTATTCACCTGGAAGGGGGCGGTCGTCGCGGCGCTCATCTCCAGCCTGCCGCTCTTCGTAAAACCGGCGCGCGCCGCCATAGAGGGGGTGGGCAGTGACCTCGAGGACGCCGCGCGCCTTCTGGGAAAGACCGAGCTACAGGTCCTGCGCTCGATTACGCTCCCCCTGGCCTGGAGGGGGATAGCCGCCGGGGTGGTGATGGCCTTCGCCAGGGCCACCGGGGAGTTCGGGGCCACGCTCATGGTGGCGGGCAACATCCCCGGCGTGACCCAGACCCTGCCCATAGCCATCTACGACGCCGTGCAGAGAAACGACACCCTCACGGCCAACGCGCTCGTGGTGCTCATTACCGTCTTCTCCTTCGCCGTCCTCTACGCGGCGGGCAGGTTCACCAGGGGGAGGTTCTGATGCGCCGTGGTTCGGGCGGCGGAAAGGACGGGCTGGTAGGGAAATGAGCCTCGAATTCTCTTTCAAAAAGGAGCTGGAGAGCTTCACCCTCGACGTGGCCCTCACCCTCGCCAGCGAGCTCCTGGTGCTCTTCGGCCCCTCGGGGGCCGGCAAGACCATGATCCTGAAGATGATCTCCGGGCTCGTCACACCCGACGCCGGCCACGTCGCCATCGGTGGCGAGACGGTCTTCGATTCCAGCTCAGGGGTGAACGTTCCGATAAGAAAGCGCGGGACCGGGTTCCTCTTTCAGGACTACGCCCTCTTTCCCCACATGACGGTCTTCGAGAACATCTCCTTCGGGCTCGGAGGGCTTACCGGTGGCGAGGTGGAAAGAAAGGTAGCCGAGCTGGTGGAGGTCACGCGCCTCCGGGGGCTCGAGGGCCGCTACCCCCATGAGCTCTCCGGCGGGCAGAAGCAGAGGACGGCCCTGGCGAGAACGCTCGCCACGGGGCCGAGGATCCTCCTCCTTGACGAGCCCTTCAGCGCCCTCGACTACCAGGTGAGGGAAAAGCTCAGGGCGGACCTGGCGCGGATCCATTCGATCTTCCCCATAACCACGGTGCTCGTCACCCACGACCTCGAGGAGGCCTTCATGCTGGCGGCGAGGGTGGCCGTCATAAACGACGGGACGGTGGAGCAGACGGGCTCGCGCGAGGACGTCTTCTACAGGCCGGCCACCAGGAACGTGGCGCGCTTCATGGGGGTCAGGAACATATTCTCGGGACGCGTCGCCCGGGTCTCTGGCACGGAGGTGACGATAGCCTGCCCCCACCTCGGAGAGATAAAGGCCCATCCCCCTGGGCCCGGGGCCCTTGCCCCGGGTGCGGTCGTCTCCTTCTGCATAAGGCCCGAGGAGATACCGGTCATAAGGCCGGACAAGGTCCTCGACAACAGGGTCAGGGAGAATATAATAGACTGCGAGATAACCTCCACCGTGGGCAGGGGCTCCACCCATGTCCTCTACCTGCGCGCCCTTACGGTCCGGGACGCCGCGCCTGGCGGGGGCGGCGGGGGGGACGGGGAAGAGGGTGACGAGGCAGCCCGGATAAAGGTGGAGCTGCCCAACTTCGTTATCAGAAAGCTCGCCCTCGTCGCGGGCAAACGCATAAGGGTGTCGCTCAAGAAGGAGAGCATCTGGATAATCCCCGGCCCCTGAGGCCGGAAGGAGAACGTTGACTCATGACCGGACATAATCACGGCATAACGGGCCACGGCGGCGAGGCCGACGAAACCCTGACGGGGCGGCTCAAGTTCGCCATCTTCCTTACAGGCGGCATCTTCGTCGCCGAGGTCATAGGCGGGTGGCTTACGAACAGCCTCGCCCTCATGTCCGACGCCGCCCATGTCTTCATGGACGTATTCGCCCTCGGACTCTCTCTGTTCGCCATCCGGATAGCCCATCTCCCGCCCACGGAGAAGAGGACCTTCGGGCTCCACAGGGCGGAGGTCTTCGTCGCCTTCGTCAACAGCCTGCTCCTCGTCATCGTAACTATCTTCATCTTCTACAAGGCGGCCACCAGGCTCATGGACCCCCAGCCCGTCGAGTCAACGGGGATGCTCGTGGTGGCGGCCATAGGGCTCGTGGTCAACCTCGTGGTCGCCGCCAGGCTCCACTCCTTCGCGGAAAAGGACCTCAACATAAAGAGCGCCTTCCTCCACGTCGCGGGAGACGCGGCGGCCTCGGTGGGTGTTATCATAGGGGCCGTGGTGATACATTTCACCGGGTGGGTCCTCATAGACCCCATCGTAAGCCTCCTCATAGGCCTGGTGATAATCTTCGGCGCCTGGAGGATACTGCGGGACTCGTCCCACATACTGCTCGAGGGGGTGCCGAAGGACGTGGACCTGAACACGGTCCTTGAGAGCATAAGGTCGGTGGAGGGGGTGACGAACGTCCACAGCCTCCATATATGGAGCATATGCCACAACGTCTACGCCCTCTCGGCGCACGTGGACATAGTCCCGGCCCAGAAGTGGCGAACGGGCGAAATCTTCAGCCAAATCAATGAAAAACTTGCCGAACCCCATCATATCTTCTATACTACTCTACAGGCGGAGTGCACGGGGTGCGACCG
>JBHHVK010000186.1:0-3954 GCA_046754205.1 Thermodesulfobacteriota bacterium | reverse complement strand
GCGCCCGGACCAATTAAAAGTCTTTGAGGGGGTATGGGGGAACTTTCTACAGAAAGTTCCCCCATAAAAACGTCTTCCGGTGCGGACCTGCCGGGGGGTGAAAAACCTTGACACCCTTTTGTGCAGGAGATAATATTTAAAGCTCTTTATTTTTCTTGTTTTTTTATCCCCCTGGGGGGTCTGTTCCGGTCGTTGTCATGGGGTGTGAGGGTGGCATGGGCGTAGATCTGGTTTTGGGGTCTTTCAGGGAGAGTCTGGAGGCCAAGCGGGGCTTCTTCACGAAGAAGAACGCCGTTCTGGTCACGAGGGCGGCTGAGCTTATTGTCGACGCCTTCAAGGCCGGGGGCAAGCTCCTCATCATCGGCAATGGGGGGTCGGCGGCGGACGCCCAGCATCTCGCCGCCGAGTTCGTCAACCGTTTCGTCATTGAAAGGCCGCCCCTGCCGGCGCTGGCCCTGACGACCGACACGTCAGCGCTGACGAGTATCGGTAACGACTATTCCTTCGATCAGGTCTTCACCAAGCAGGTCCGCGCCCTGGGAAAGGGCGGCGACGTGCTTCTGGCCATATCGACCAGCGGCGGTTCGGCGAACGTCGTCGCCGCCGTGGAGGCGGCCGGGGACATGGGTATCAGGGTGATCGCCCTTACCGGCGGGGACGGCGGGAGGCTCGCGGGCATGGCCGAGGTGGCCTTGAACGTCGAGGCCCGCGCCACCGCCAGGGTCCAGGAGGTCCACATACTGGTCTGCCACATACTCTGCGAGCTCGTCGACAACATGCTCTTCCAGGAGGTTTAGCCCCCGGCATCTGTCGCGAAAGGTTTTTCTGGGGATGAAGAAGAAGATAAAACCGATCAGCACCAGGGGCCTTAGGACCTATTCCATCAAGGACAGGTTCAGCAAGGTGAGCGTCGAGGACTTCGCGAGGGTCCCTGCCCCGGGCGGCACGGTGCGCGGGTTTCTCGACAGTCTGCCCGGGATACTCGGCGCCAGGGACCTCATGGACCTCGCCTCCATCGTCGTCGAGGCCCACAGGGCCGGGCGCACGGTGGCCCTCGGCATCGGGGCGCACGTCATAAAGGTAGGGCTCTCCCCGCTCGTGATAGACCTGATGGAGCGCGGGGTCATAAACGCCGTGGCCGCCAACGGAGCGTGCATAGTCCACGACTTCGAGACGGCCTACGTGGGGCGGACCTCCGAGGACGTGGACAGCGAAATCGGCTCCGGCGCCTTCGGCATGGCAGAGGAGACTGGCAGGCTCCTTAACCGCGCCATCACCCGGGGCGCGAAGGAGGGCAAGGGGCTCGGCTCTGCCGTGGGAGAGATGATAGCCCGCTCCCGCTACCCCTACAGGGACAAGTCCATACTCGCGGCGGGCGCGAGGCTCGGCGTGCCGGTCACGGTCCACGTCGCCCTCGGCACGGACATAATACACATCCACCCCCGGGCCGACGGCGCGGCCACGGGGGCCGCTTCCATGACGGATTTCAAGATCTTCGCCTCCGTGGTTTCAACCCTCGCCGGTGGTGTATACATAAACCTCGGCTCCGCCGTAGTTCTCCCCGAGGTCTTCATAAAGGCGCTTACCCTGGCCAGGAACCTCGGCCACGACGTCACGGGCTTTACCACCGCCAACATGGACTTCATCCAGCACTACCGGCCGCTCACCAACGTGGTGAGAAGGCCCACGGAGTGCGGCGGCGGGGCGGCCGGGGGGGGCGGGGCGGGGCGCGGCATAAGGCTCACGGGCCACCACGAGATAATGTTCCCGCTCCTGTACGCCGCCATTACCGAGGCGCTCGAAGAAGGCGACTGAAGAAGACAAGACCATGGCCGTAAAGAAGACTGACAAGAAGAAGCAAAAACCCTGGTCCGGCAGGTTCGCCGAACGGACGGACCGGCTCGTCGAGGAACTGAACGCCTCGGTGGGCTTCGACCGCCGCCTTTACAGGCACGACATCGCCGGCTCCATCGTCCACGCCGGCCTCCTGGCGGACGCCGGGGTCCTTACGCCCAAGGAGGCCGCCAGGATCGTAAAGGGGCTCAGGTCCGTGGAGCGTGAGATAGAGAGCGGCCGGTTCGTATTTTCCGTGGAGGACGAGGACATCCACATGGCCGTCGAGAGGCGTCTTACCGAGAAGATAGGGACCCTTGGAGGAAAGCTCCACACCGGCAGGTCCAGGAACGACCAGGTGGCCCTCGACATGCGTCTATATATGAAGGACGAGATATACGAGACGGTGGACCTCCTCCACGGCCTCAAGGAGGCGCTCGTGGAGGTGGCGGAGCGGAACGCCGATTGCATCATGCCCGGCTACACGCACCTGCAGAGGGCCCAGCCCGTGCTCTTCGCCCACCACATGCTCGCCTACTACGAGATGTTCAAGCGCGACACGGGCCGTCTCCTCGACTGCCTCGACCGCACGGACTTCTCGCCACTCGGGGCCGGGGCGCTGGCGGGCAGCCCCTACGGGCTCGATAGAATTTCAGCGGCCCGCTCCCTCGGCTTTGCCGGGGCGGCCGAGAACTCGCTCGACGCCGTCTCGGACCGGGATTTTCTCATAGAGTTCCTCGCCGCCGCGAGCCTGATGATGATGCACCTGTCGAGGCTCTCCGAGGAGCTGGTGCTCTGGAGCTCGCAGGAGTTCGGCTTCGTGGAGCTCTCCGACGCCTTTACCACGGGCTCTTCCATCATGCCCCAGAAGAAGAACCCCGACGTGGCGGAGCTCGCCCGGGGCAAGACGGGTAGAGTCTACGGAAACCTCATGTCGCTCCTTACGGTCATGAAGTCCCTGCCGCTCGCCTACAACAAGGACATGCAGGAGGACAAGGAGCCCGTCTTCGACACGGTGGACACCCTGAAGTCGCTCCTTTCGGTCTACCCGCCCATGCTGAGGACGATGAGGGTAAAGGGCGATGCGATGCTCGGCGCCACGCGCCGGGGGTTTCTGGGCGCGACCGACGCCGCCGATTACCTCACGGCTAAGGGCCTTCCCTTCCGCGAGGCCCACGGCGTGGTGGGGCGTATCGTCGCATGGTGCACCGAAAAGGAGGTCACCCTCGAGGACCTCACCCTGGACGAGTGGCGGGGTTTCTCCGGCCTCTTCGGCCCGGACATCATCGAGGCCGTATCCATAAGGAGGTCCCTGAACGCCCGGAAGGTCCTCGGCGGCACCGCCGCCTCGGAGGTCAAAAAACGCCTCCGCAAGGTCCGCGCCGAGCTCAAGAGGGGGGCCGGTTAGGGGCCGCGGACTGCGGACCCGGCGCTCGGTGTGATTATGGGGCCGGTCAGGCCTGTGGGCGTGTTGGGGGTATGGATGACGAAAAAAAAGGACATTAAGCCGCTCCCGGGGTTTTTGATATTGCTTTTCGCGGCCCTGTTATTAACGGGCTTCGGCTGCGGTAAGAAGGCCCCGCCCGTGCCGCCGCCGGACAGGCACGCAGGGGCGTCGTATTTGAGCGGGCCAGCCTGGGCGCCCGAGGCACGGCCCGCGGCCCATCCGGGGGATAGGGCCGCCGGGGGATTATCCTAAGGAGAAGGAAAAATGCATTTCTTCAAATACCGGGGAAAGAACCTCTACGCCGAGGGCGTGAGCATCGCAAGGCTCGTCCGCGATGTCGGCACGCCGGTATTCATCTACAGCCGCAAGACCCTGAAGCGCCACTACAGGGCCTTTGACGGGGCCTTCAAGGGTGCGCCGCACCTGGTCTGCTATTCGGTGAAGGCCAACTCCAACCTCTCGGTCCTCAATACCTTCGCCGAGGAGGGCTCCGGCTTCGACATAGTCTCCGGCGGCGAGCTCTTCCGGGCCCTGAAGGCCGGGGCCGACCCGGCCAGGGTAGTCTTCTCGGGGGTGGGCAAGAGAGTCGATGAGATAGAGTACGCCCTTAAGAGCTCCATACTCATGTTCAACGTGGAAAGCCCCGGCGAGCTCCGGCTCATAGACGAGGTGGC
>JBHHVK010000185.1:0-3992 GCA_046754205.1 Thermodesulfobacteriota bacterium | reverse complement strand
ACGGCCTCTTCGCGGGTTTCATCCTCGCGGGGCTCTTCACCATAGTCCTCTACTCGCTCGTCATCCCCCAGATTACAGGCGGCCCGGCCGTCGGGGAAGGGGCGAGGAGCACGGTCTCGGAGTGGAAGAACCCGCTCTGGACGCTCCTTGAGCTCGTAAGGGGCCTGCGCATAAGCTTTGCCGGAGGCGCGGCCGCGGCAGTAGCCGGGCTGCTCTTCACCGCCGGGGTCATAAGCTACGCGAGGCGGAACATTACAGTCCTCCTCGTCTTCTTCCTCCCTGCGGTCGTCGGGCTCACGGCCGTAAAGGTACTCGGCCACCCGGTCTGGCCGAGGTTCTTCTTCTTCACCATGGGCTTTCTCTGCCTCGTCATCATAAGGGGGGCGCTCGTGGTCCCCGAAGCGCTCGCCAGGTTCGTCTTCCTCGAGCAGGGCAGGTCGAGGCACGCGGGCACGGTCGTCTGCTCGGTGATTATAATCCTTTCCGCGGTCTCGGTCCCGGCGGCATACGCCCCCAAGCAGGACTACGCCGGCGCGCTCGCCTACATCGAGGAGCGGGCCGCCCCCGGGGACTCGGTGGTGACCGTGGGCATAACCTCGACCGTCCCCTACCGCCGCCTCTACGGCAAGGACTGGCCCGAGGTCGAGAGCCCTGAGGGCCTCGCCGAGGCCCGGTCGGCGGGGACCAGGACGTGGGTGGTCTTCACAACGCCCATGTACCTCAAGAGCGCCTACCCCGAGCTCATGGAGATAATCGAAAGGGACTTCGCGGTCCAGAGGGGCTTCGGCGGCACCCTCAACGACGGGACCGTATACGTCGCCATGGCGGGTCCGCCCGCGCCAGGGCACAAAAGCGAAAGCAGGAACCGATGACCGACAAAAAGTTCAGGAAGAGAGTAATAAAGGGCGTGGTCCCCGGGGAGGAATCGCCCCTCTCCCCGGTCTCCGTGGTCATGCCCGCCTTCAACGAGCATGGCTCGGTGGCGGCCCAGATAAAGTCCGTAAAGGAGGTGCTCGAGTCCGCTCGAATACCCCACGAGATAATCGTCGTGGACGACGGGAGCGAGGACGACACCTCCGAAGAGGCCGCCGCGGCCGGTGCGAGGGTGATAACGCACCAGGGCAACCACGGCTACGGCGCTTCTCTCAAGACGGGGATACGCTCGGCGAGGCACGAGAGGATAGTCATAATAGACGCGGACTCCACCTACCCCGCCGACCAGATACCGGTGATGCTCGAAAAGCTCTCTGAGTCGGACATGGTCGTCGGCGCGAGGACCGGCGACGAGGTGCACATCCCCCTGGTGAGACGCCCGGCCAAGAAGATACTCAACATGCTCGCCAACCACATCTCCGGGGTGAAGATCCCTGACCTCAACTCAGGGCTCAGGGCCTTCCGCAAGGGGTGCGTGAAGCAGTACTTCCCCATACTGCCCAACAAGTTCTCCTTTACCACCACCATCACCCTCGCGCTCCTGGCCGACGACTACAGGGTGCTGTACCACCCCATCGACTACTACAGGCGGGTGGGAAAGTCGAAGATAACGCCCCGGAACTTCATGGACTTCATGATACTCGTCATAAGGATGGCCATGCTCTTTCAGCCTCTCAAGATATTCCTGCCGGCGGCGCTGGTCTGCGGGGCTTTAGGCATCGCCAAGGTAGCACTCGACGTCATAGGGATATTCAAGCGGGCCGAGGAGTTCAGCTGGATGCTCCTGTTCCAGCCTGCGCTTTCCACGTCGGCCATACTCCTGCTCCTTGTGGCCCTCCAGCTGCTGCTCATAGGCATGGTGGCCGACGGGCTCGGCAGGCGCATAGACCGTAACAACCTCTCGCTCGTGGAGTCCAGGGCCGCGAGGGGCTTCAACCCCCCGGCGGCGGGGGGCGAAAAAGACGGAGGCGCATCCTCCGGCACGAAGGATTAGGGGGGCCAGGTGTTGGCTCTCAGGATACTGCTCTTCTCCGGCCTTGTGCTCCACAAGATAATATGGGAGGCGCTGAAACGCTCGGCCGGCACGGAGCAGAGGTCGGCCCGCAAGAAGCGTCCGCCCACAGTCCTGGCCCTCAAGGCCGTAAAGCTCCTGGTGCTCCTCTTCATCCTCGTCCAGACGCTCACGCTCGACATCCTCCCCATAATGGACGACCCGGGCGCGCTCAGGGCCGTCGGCGTGGCGCTCTACGCCGTCGGGCTCGCAACGGCGATAGCGGGCAGGATGCAGCTCGGGAGAAACTGGGTGGACTTTGAGGACTATACGGTCATGAAGAGCCAGTCGCTGGTGGCCGAGGGCGTATACAGGTACGTAAGGCACCCCATATACACGGGCGACATCTTCCTGCTCCTCGGCCTCGAGCTCGCCCTCAACTCATGGCTCGTGCTCGCCGTGGCCGTGCTCTTCGCCGTGGTCTACAGGCAGGCGGCCGCCGAGGAGAAGGTGCTCGCCGAGACGATACCCGGCTACGGCGATTATTGCTCGCGCACCAAGCGCTTCATCCCCTACGTCATCTGACCCGTTATGGCCAGAAAACCTCACATCATAATACTTGGCGCCGGCCCGGCAGGTGTCGGCGCGGCCTTCGAGCTCACCAGGAAGGGGCTCGCCGCGGCGACCGTGGTGGACATGTGCGAGACCGTGGGAGGGTATGCCTCGAGCTTCACCCTCTCCGGCGTGAGGGTGGACTACGGCTCCCACCGCCTCCACCCTGCCTGCGACGCGGAGATACTCGAAGACATAAGGTCGCTCCTCGGCGGGGACCTCCTCGAAAGGCCCCGCCACGGCAGGATCCGCCTCCAGGGAAGGTGGATACACTTCCCCCTGAGGCCCCTGGACCTCGCCCTCCGCCTCCCCCCGAGCTTCGCCATAGGCACCACGGGCGACCTCGTCGGCAAGGTCCTCGGCAGGAGAAAGTCCGGGGGGGGCGGGCGGGGCGGGGGGGGCTCGGAGTCCTTCGCCTCGGTCCTCGAGGCCGGCCTCGGCTCGACGATATGCCGGGACTTCTACTTCCCCTACGTGGAGAAGATATGGGGGCTCAGGCCCGAGGAGGTCTCTCCCGTGCAGGCGCACAGGCGTGTATCCGCCGGTTCGATGGGCAAGATGATAAGAAAAGTCCTGGGCGCCGTGCCGGGGCTCAAGCCCGAGGGCGCGGGAGTATTCTACTACCCGAAGAGCGGCTTCGGCGAGATAACCGAGGCCATGGCCACGGCCGCCGAGGAGGCCGGGGCCGAGTTCGTCCTCGGCAGCGAGGTAACGCGGGTGGCCCTTGACGGCGGCGACGGCTGCTCCGTCACCGTCACAGGCGCCGGGAAGGAACGGGTCCTCGACGCGGACATGGTCTGGTCCACCATACCCGTCACCACGCTCGCGGGAATAATCACCCCGGCGGCCCCGCCCGAAGTGACCGCGGCCGCCGGTGAGATAGGCTACAGGGCGATGGTCCTCGTCTACCTCGTCCTCGACACGGGCAGGTTCACCGAGTTCGACGCCCACTACTTCCCCGAGCGCGAGATACCCATAACCAGGCTCTCGGAGCCGAAGAACTACAGCGCCGCGAACGAGCCCGAGGGGAGGACGGTCCTCTGCGCCGAGCTCCCCTGCGCCACGACCGACCCGGAGTGGTGGATGACGGACGGTGAGCTCGCGGATATCGTAAAAAAGAGCATCGAAAGGGCGGGCCTGCCCCTCGAGGCGAGGGTCGTCGAGGCGACGACCAGGAGGCTCCCCCACGCCTACCCCCTCTACCGCCGCGGCTACGAGGAGAGCATCGAGAGGATCGACGACTGGCTCGGCTCCCTCGAAAACCTCCTCGTATTCGGCCGCCAGGGGCTCTTTGTCCACGACAACACGCACCACGCCCTGTTCATGGCGTACTCTGCCGCGAGGTGCCTCGGCCCAGCTGGGAGGTTCGACCGCGCGAGGTGGGAGGAGATGAGAAAGGTCTTTGAGACCCATGTCGTTGAGGATTAGCCTCCTGCTCGCCCTCCTCCTCCTGCTC
>JBHHVK010000184.1:0-3997 GCA_046754205.1 Thermodesulfobacteriota bacterium | reverse complement strand
TGCCGACGAACAGCTTGCTGTTGAGCATAGCGCCTGCCGGTTCTGTAGATACTCTTGTACCAGGAGGCTCTCCATGGTCCACCCATTTCCATGATCTCGTATTCCAAAAACGTTCATACAACCGTCCGTTCGAGGCGCCGACAAAAAGCCGCCTGTCTGCCATTGCCGCCCCTGGAGCCGTGCAAAGGTTGGTATTAGGTGGGCGGCCATGACTATTCCATACCCATTGATTAAGGTCAGAACGCCAATGCCGCTCCCAGAGGTTGCCGTTTTCTGATACCACGAACAGCTTCTCATTCATCATTGGGGCGCCGGGCGTGTGGACGACCTTTTCATTATTGGGCCTTCCATGGTCGGACCATACCCATTGATTAAGGTCAGAACGCCAGTGCCGCTCCCAGAGGTTGCCGATTTCTGACACTACGAACAGCTTCTCATCCATCATTGCGGCGCCGGGCGTGTGGACGACCTTTTCATTGTTAGGCCTGCCATGATTAAACCATGCCCACCGATTAAGATCAGTACGCCAGTGTCGTTCCCAAAGGTCTCCATCTTCAGTGGCCACAAAAAATTTTTCATCCATCATCGCAGCCCCGGGAGCGGTGGCGACCCTTACATCATTCGGCCGGCCATGATCAAACCACACCCATCGATTAAGGTCTAAACGCCAATGCCGTTCCCAGAGTTTGCCATCTTCGCTAACCACAAAAAGCTTGTTATTGATCATGGCGGCGCCTGGCGATGAAACAAGGGGTGTTCCCATGGGTCGCCCATGATTTACCCACAACCATTCCGCGCCATCCCACCAGCGCTCAAACAAGTCTGGCCAAGGATTGGCGGTACGGGTGATAAACACCTTTTGATCAAGCATTGCTGCTCCTGGAGCAGTAATCACAAAAAAAACTCCTGTAATGAAGTAGTTTTTGAAGACAAAAACTATCCGAGTATGTCGGTGGCATCAGGGTTTTGATATCTTCTATCGTTTTACATGCCACTCCAGCCTGTTAAACAATCCATCTGTAGGAGGAAGGAGTCTTTACACTGTCTGGCGTTGACCGATAGGTGCAGCGCTCGTTGCCCCGCCGCTGCCCCATCATCCGAGAGAGGCCAGAAGGTTCTTGAAGTGTATGGCCGCGGCCGTGTCCCCCGTTATCTCGAGCTTTCGGGAAAAGAAGACCGTATCGGGGTCCACGCGGCCGAGGAGGACTTCCACCAGGACCCGGACCGTGCCCTTCATCGTAACGTCGGGGTCGCGGGCCAGGTGGGGGATGACCTTTATGTCGCGGTCCTTTATCTGGAGGTAGAAGGACTTGCCGATGTCAGAGGCCTCGAACCTGAACACCTTGCCGTCTATCTCGGCGAGCCTCTCCTTGAACCTCGGGTGCGAGTCCACAACGCTCGCTATGAAGGTCCCGGCCCCGATGGCCTCCACCCACAGGGGCATGGCCTTAAGGGGTATGCGCGCGCCCCTGAAGGCCGCATCCGAAAGCCTTTCGAGTATCTTCCGTTTTTCAGCCATAAAGACCTCCCCGGCCCTTCAGACCTTTCGGCCCACGTGGACCGCCGCCACTCCGTTAAAGAGGTTATGGTACCTGACGCGGAAAAGCCCCGCCTCCTCCATTATCTTCTTCAACTCCTCCTGGGGAGGGAACTTCCTGATGGACTCGGGCAGATATGTATAGGCCTCGCGGTTGCCGGTGACGAGCTCGCCTATGGCAGGAATGAGGCTGAAGGAGTAGAGGTCGTAGAGGCGGCTGAAAAGCGGGCTCGTCGGGTGCGAGAACTCCAGGCAGATGACCCTGCCCCCGGGCCTGGTGACCCTCGCCATCTCCGAGAAGGCCCGGTCCAGGTGCGTGACGTTCCTTATGCCGAAGCCCACGGTGGCGCAGTCGAAGGTATTGTCCTCGAAGGGGATCGCCTCGGCGTCCCCCTGGACGAACTCCAGCCCCTTGAGGCAGCCCCGGTCCACGCACTTCCTTCTGCCCACGCGGAGCATCTCGCCGTTTATGTCGTAGACGACGACGGTGCCCCCGGGGCCCACCTGTCCGGACATGAGGAGCGCTATGTCACCGGTACCCCCGGCCACGTCTATGGCCGACCCGCCCGGCCGGAGCCCCGTAAGGCCGGCCACGTGCCTCTTCCAGAACCTGTGGGTGCCGAGGCTCATGAGGTCGTTCATGAGGTCGTACCTCTCCGCCACGGAGTCGAAGACCCCCTTGACGAGCTCCTTCTTCTCCTCCTCGGGCACGAGCCTTTCCCCGAAGTGGGTCATCTTCCGCCCGGTATCTTCCCTCTTTCCGCTCATGGCGTCCTTCCCTTTCCGGTCACATTACGGCCCCCGCCGCCGCTCACAACGCCCAGCCCCCCGCCCCCCCCTAATCCTCCCCCTTCCTCGAAGGTATGAACAGGAGCCTCAAGGCCAGGAGGAAGGCTACGAAAAAGCCCGCGAGGCTCAGGACCGGGAACCCGAGCAGCGCCGGGGCCTGGTCCGGGGAGAAGACCGCGGCCAGGGTGGAGGAGAGGAGCACCGAGGCGAGGACCACGCCGCCGCCTATCCTCCTGCCGGTCCTCTCGATGCCGTCGGTGACCTCCTCGATACCGTGGTGGGCGAAGCTCACCTTGAGCTCGTCCCTCAGGGCCTTGGCGGCGAGCGAGTTTATGTTCTGCGGGAGCTCGAAGATGGCCCCGGAGAGGTCCTCGGCCGCCAGGCTGGTCCTCTCGTATACCGCCTTCGGGGAGAACTTCTCCCTCATCATCCACTTCACGATGAGGGGTCTCGCCACCTCCCACATGTTGATGTCCGGGTAGAGCTGGCGGCCCACGCCCTCTATTATCACCATGGACTTCTGCAGGAGCAGCAGGTTGGGCTGAAGCGTCATGTCGAAGTGGCGGGACGTCTCGATGAGCTTCATCAGCATGGCGGACATGTGTATGTGCTCGAGGGTCCGGCCGAAGATGGGCTCGGAGATGTCCCTGAGCGCGTCCTCGAACTCATGGATGTCCACGTCCGCTCCGATGAGCCCCATGTCCCTGTGGATGACGGCCATCCGGTAGTAGTCCTCCTTTATGAGGTAGTAGAGGATACTGGCCAGATACTTCCTCAGAGACCTGTCGAGGCGGCCCACGATGCCGAAGTCCAGGTAGATGATCACCCCGTCGTCACGGACGAATATGTTCCCCGGGTGGAGGTCGGCGTGGAATATGCCGTACTCGAAGACCTGCTGGAAGAAGAGCTCGAGCCCCCTGACGGCAACATCCTTGACGTCGAGCCCCATCTCGCGGATCTTGTCCACCTCGTCTATGGGCGTACCCTCGACCCTCTCCATGGTGAGGACCTCTTCGGTGGTGCGGTCCCAGTAGACGTGTGGTATCTTGATGCTCTCGTTGCCCTTGAAGAGGTTCTCGAAGCGGTTGACGTAGCCTCCCTCGACGGTGAGGTCCTGCTCGTTCTTGATGACCCGCGCGAACTCGTCCACCACCTCCACGGGCCTGTACCTCTTCGACTGGGGCACGTAGCGCTCGAAGAGACCGGCTATGGTGTACATGACCGAGATGTCGGAGTGGATGGTCCTGTCTATGCCCGGGCGCTTCACCTTGATGGCCAGGGGGGTGCCGTCGGGCAGCTCCGCGTAATGGACCTGGGCTATGGAGGCCGAGGCCACCGGCACGGGGTTGAAGTTCCTGAACTTCTCCTCGATGGGCGCGTGCAGGGACTTCTCGATGACCTGCCTTACCTCCTCGTAGGGGAAGGGGGGGACGGCGTCCTGGAGTACCTTGAACTCATCTATCCAGGCGGGGGGGAAGATGTCGGCCCTCGTGGAGGCTATCTGGCCGAACTTTATGAAGATGGGGCCGAGCTCCTCGAGCACCAGCCGGAGGCGCAGGGGCACGCTCCGGCCCTTCGCCTTCTTCTTCGAGATGAAGAGCCTCTCGAAGACGGAGAAGAAGGGGAAGATGCGCATCTCGGCCACAAGGCCGCCGAAGCCGTACCTTATGA
>JBHHVK010000183.1:0-4005 GCA_046754205.1 Thermodesulfobacteriota bacterium | reverse complement strand
ATTGCTCCCACGGGATTTTGAGTCCCGCGCGTCTACCAGTTTCACCACTCCGGCGTTTTTGAGGGTTGCTCGAAAAAATTACCACAGCCCCCCCGATGGTGTCAACGCCGAAGCGGCCCCACCCCGGCCCCCTCGGCGGCCCATCGCCCCCATACGCCCCTTCACCTCTCCCTTTCGCCCATTTTTTAGCCCCCGGGGCCCAATCTAAGGGATTGACATGCAAGGCGGATTTGATATATTGAACCGGATGAAAGTCGCGGCCTTTATCCCCGCCAGGTACGGCTCGACCAGGCTCGAAGGCAAACCGCTCGCCGACATCTGCGGAAAACCGATGGTCCAGCGGGTCTACGAGCGGGCGAGCGAGTCGGCCCTCGTGGACCGCGTGATAGTGGCCACCGACGACGAGAGGGTCCTTGAGGCCGTTCACGCCTTCGGCGGCACGGCCGTCATGACCCGCGCCGACCACCCCTCGGGCACCGACCGCATAGCCGAGGCCGCGGCCGCGGAAGACGTGGACCTGGTCGTAAACCTCCAGGGCGATGAACCGCTGGTGGAGCCGCTTATGATAGACGCCGCCGTCCGCCCCATGTTAGAGGACGGCTCGCTCCTCATCTCGACCCTCAAGACGGAGATAACCGACGAGGAGGAATACCGAAACCCACACGCCGTGAAGGTCGTGACCACCGCCGACGGGTACGCCCTGTACTTCTCCAGGAGCCCCATACCCTTCGCTGGCGTCCCCTTCAAGGAGTTGAAGGCCCGGCCTTACAGGCACATAGGGCTCTACGTATACAGGAAGAGCTTCCTCGAAAGGTTTACCGGGCTCCCCCATACCAGCCTTGAAGACACCGAAAGGCTCGAGCAGCTCCGTGCCCTCGAGAGCGGGGTGAGGATAAAGGTCGTCGAAACGCCCTACAGCCCCGTCTCCGTGGACACACCCGCCGACCTCGAACGCGTCCGCGCCATAGTGGCCGGCGGGGCCTGACCGGGCCGGAGAGGGGGGTGAGGGGAGGCCACGGGGGGGGCCGGGAAGGCCGCCCGCCCCGGGACTTGCCTTGACCGGACAGTATATTAATGTTATGTCCTATATATTAATGACAGGCACCTAACGCCGGTTCATCTCAATAGTACATCTCAATGTCCGATACCAAAAAAGACAGCAAGACCAAGTTCATATTCGTCACCGGCGGGGTAGTTTCATCCCTGGGCAAGGGCCTGGCGAGCGCATCCATCGGCGCGCTCCTCGAGTCCCGCGGGCTCACCATCACCATACAGAAGCTCGACCCCTACATAAACGTCGACCCCGGAACCATGAGCCCCTTCCAGCACGGCGAGGTCTTCGTCACCGACGACGGCGCCGAGACCGACCTCGACCTCGGCCACTACGAGCGGTTCACCAACGCGCGCCTTACCCGGAAGAACAACTTCACCACCGGCCAGGTCTACGACTCGATAATCACCAAGGAGCGCAGGGGGGACTACCTCGGCAGCACCGTCCAGGTCATCCCCCACGTCACCGACGAGATAAAGCGGAATATACTCTGCCTCTCCAACGAGGTCGACGTCGCCATAATAGAGATAGGCGGCACCGTGGGCGACATCGAAAGCCTCCCCTTTCTCGAGGCCATCCGCCAGTTGAGGTTCGACCTCGGCCGCGAGAACGCCGTCTACATCCACCTGACGCTCCTGCCCTACATAGCCACGGCCCACGAGGTCAAGACCAAGCCCACGCAGCACAGCGTCAACAAGCTCCGCGAGATAGGCATCCAGCCGGACATCCTGGTCTGCCGCTCCGACCGCCCCATAGCCCCCGACCTCAAGGACAAGATAGCGCTCTTCTGCAACGTCGAGCGAGACGCCGTCATCTCGGCCGAGGACGTGGACTGCATCTACGAGGTCCCGCTCGTATTCCGCCGCGAGGGCCTCGACGACAAGCTCGTAAAGCTCCTTAACATTTGGACCCGCGCCCCCAAGCTCGAGCAGTGGGAGAAGATAGTAAAGAAGGCCGCCAACCCGAAGCACGAGGTCACCATAGGCGTGGTCGGCAAGTACGTCGACCTCCAGGACTCCTACAAGTCGCTCCACGAGGCCCTGATACACGGCGGGTACGCCAACAACTGCCGCGTAAACCTCCTGTACGTGGACTCGGAAGAGGTGGAGAGGAAGGGCCCGGCCCCGCTCCTCAAGGGCATCGACGGGGTCCTCATACCGGGGGGGTTCGGCAGCCGCGGAGTAGAGGGGAAGATAGCCACGATAAAGTACGTCCGCGAGAACGACATACCCTTTCTGGGCATCTGCCTCGGAATGCAGGTCGCCGTCATAGAGATAGCCCGCAGCCTCTGCGGCCTCAAGGGCGCGAACTCCTCGGAGTTCGACCCCGACTCCCCCCACCAGGTGGTGCATATAATGGAGGACCAGAAGTCGGTCGCGGACAAGGGGGGCACCATGAGGCTCGGCGCCTGCCCCTGCGTGCTCAAGAAGGGCACCAGGGCGCAGGCGGCCTACGGCTCAACGGAGATAAGCGAGCGCCACAGACACCGCTACGAGGTCAACAACGCCTACCGGGAAAGTCTCAAGGAGGCGGGCGTCGAGTTCAGCGGCCTTTCGCCGGACGGCTCCCTCGTGGAGATAATGGAGTTCAAGCACCACCCCTGGTTCGTGGCCTGCCAGTTCCACCCGGAGTTCAAGTCCACCCCCTTCACCCCCCACCCGCTCTTCCGTGGGTTCGTAAAGGCACTTCTGGCGCGCAAGAGGGCCTTGGCCCCGAAGGGGCGCGGCAAGGCCGCGGCCGGCAAGGCCGCGAAACGCAAGGCCGCCGCCGGGGCCCGCCGCGCCGGGCGGGCCGGGCGGGCCGCCAGGTGAGGCCCCGGCCGTGAAGTCCGTCAACGCCGGAGGCGTGGCCGTCGGGGGGGAGGGCGGCGGGGGGGGCGGCGGACTCGTCTTCATCATGGGCCCCTGCGTCATCGAGGACGAGGCCACCACCTTCGAGACCCTCGAGGGGCTCATCGCCGTGACCACCGACCTCAAGGTCCCCTTCATATTCAAGAGCTCATACGACAAGGCCAACAGGACGAGCGTGGACTCCTTCAGGGGGCCCGGGCTCGACGAGGGGCTCAGGGTCCTCGCCCTCGCCCGCGAGCGCTACGGCGTGCCGGTCCTCACCGACGTGCACGCGGCCGCCGACGTGGCGCGCGTGGCCGAGGTGGCCGACGTCATACAGATACCGGCGCTCCTCAGCCGCCAGACGGACCTCATCGTAGAGGCGGCGCGCTCGGGCCGCGCCGTCAACATCAAGAAGGGCCAGTTCATGGCCCCCCGCGACATGGCCCACGCCGTGGCCAAGGCCGAGAGCGCCGGGTGCGGGGACATCATCCTTACGGAGAGGGGCACGACCTTTGGGTACAACAACCTCGTGGTCGACTTCCGGGGTCTGCCGGTCATGCGCTCCACGGGCTACCCGGTGATATTCGACGCCACCCACAGCGTGCAGACCCCCTCCGGCAGGGGCGACACCTCCGGGGGAGACAGGCAAATGGCGCGTTATCTCGCCCGCGCCGCCGCCGCCGTCGGCGTGGACGGCTTCTTCATGGAGGTCCACCCGCGCCCCGGGCGCGCGCTCTGCGACGGACCCAACTCCATCGCCCTGGCCGACGTCAGGGCCGTTATCACCGAGCTCATCTCCATCGACCGCGTGGTGGACAAGACCCCGTCCACCCTTTGAGGACTTTTATCATGGGTAAGGTCAAGACGAAAGACTCGGCCATTGAGACGGCCAGGAGGGTGCTCGACACGGAGTCCTCGGCCGTCAGGTCCCTTATCGACAAGCTCGACGACAACTTCTCCCGGGCCGTGGACATCATCTACGACGCCACCGGCAAGGTCGTCGTCACGGGCATGGGCAAGTCCGGGATAATCTGCCAGAAGATAGCCTCCACGCTCGCCTCCACCGGCACGCCGAGCTTCTTCCTCCACCCGGCCGAGGGCGTGCACGGGGACCTGGGGATG
>JBHHVK010000182.1:0-4027 GCA_046754205.1 Thermodesulfobacteriota bacterium | reverse complement strand
TGCGGTCGGACCTGCCGAAGTCGAACCACAGAAGCGGCAGGGACTTCTGGAAGAAGATGGTCTGCGTAACCACGGCCGCGCCCTCCTCCGAGGCGTTTATGAAGGCCGGCAGGTCGTAGCCGTGCTCCCTCTTCCAGTTCTCGATAGCCTCGGCGGTGACGTTCTTCTCGCCGAGGATGGTGCGCGCCATGTCGTCCGGCGTGTTGACGTAGAAGAAGAGCACCGTGGTTATGAGATTTACGCCTATGACTATGGGGATGGCGTAGAGCAGGCGCCTTATGATGTAGGTGAGCATATCAGACCTTTTTTCTCCGGGCCGAAACTACGGCCGGCACCGAGGCCGCGATGAGCACGGCGGCGAGCGCGGCCAGGGGCCAGAGGACCGGCCTGTTCCAGGCCCGCCTCCGCTCCTCCCTGGCCCCGGCCTCTATCCTGTAGTACTTCATGGTGTTGTTCGCCATGGCGTTGCTCTTGACGTTGGCGACCCACGCGTGGAAGAGGCCGAAGGCCACGGGATGGTAGCCCCAGACCCAGGGCGAGTCCTCCTGGGCGATGCGCGTCATCCTCTCGATGATGGCGAGCCTAGCGGGCGTGTTGTCCATGTTCTCCATCCGCCTGAAGAGACGGTCGAACTCGGGGTTGGAGTAGTTGGCCACGTTCTCGCCGCCGAACTTCACCTTGGAGTTGTCGCCGGCGAGAAGGAAGAAGAAGTTCTCCGGGTCCGGGTAGTCGGCGTTCCAGCCCCAGACGAAGAACTGGAAGTTGCCCGACAGCATCTTCTCGCGGAAGCGGTTGTAGTCCGTTGTGCGGTTTTCGAGCTGTATGCCGAGGAGCTTGAACTTCTTCATGTACCAGTTGATCATGGGGGTGAACTGGGGGCCGTTCCAGGGGTTGTCGAAGGTCACCACCAGGGGGCGGCCTTCGGAGTCGCGCCCCTCGGGGTAGCCCGCTTTCCTCATGAGCTCCCTGGCGTACTCTATGGACCTGCGTTCGGGCCTGCCTCGCGCCTCGTCCCACCGGTAGACGAAGGGGTTGGCGCCTTCGCGGCCTTCGAGATGGCCGAAGATGCCCGGGGGCAGGGGGCCCATGGCCGGTATGCCCCTGCCGTTGTTGAATATCTCGATATACTCCTCGTAATCGATGGCGATGGCGATGGCTTGGCGGAGTTTTCGGGCACTCGACCCATAGCCGCCCACCACGTCGTCGAGCATGTTGAAACCGGCGTAGTAGGTGGAAGGCTGGACGCTCGTGATGAGCCTTATCCCCTTCTCCCTCATCGCGTCGGTGAGCGTGGCGTCCCCCCTGGTGGAGATGGTCACGGCCTGGTCGAAGCTCTCGCTGGTGAGCCCGGAGCTGTCGTAGTAGCCCTGGAGGAACTTGTTCCACCTCGGTATGGCCTCCTTTTCGAGCTTGAATACGATCTTCTCGATAAGCGGCAGGGTGCGGCCGGCGTCGGCGAGGAGCCCGGCCTCCCTGTCCCACTCCTCGCCCTCCGCCGGGTAGGTCTCGCCCCTGAACTCGGGGTTTTTTGTTAGCACCATCTCCATGTTGGGGTTGTTGACCTCCACCATGTAGGGTCCGGTGCCCACGGGATATCGGTCGAGCGTAATGTTCCTTTCGGCGAGGACCGGTTGGGAGTAGAACCTCACCGCCTCGGGCGGCATGGGCGAGAAAAACGGCATGGCGAGCCAGTAGACGAACTGCGGGTACTTGGTCTTCAGCGTAATCCTGAAGGACCTGGGGCCCGTCTTCTCCACCCCCTCGAAGGGGTGGGCCGAGTAGTCGAGCTCTATGGGGCTCTGTTTCTCATCGACGCTCTGGTTGTACGCGGCCCCGGCGGCCTGCCGCCGGGCCTTCCTCACCTCTTCGAGTTCCCCTGCCAGCGCCTCCGAGAACTCCCTCATGCCGAGTATGTACTTTTCGAGTATGGAGAGTATGGGGCTCTCCACCCTGGGGTCGGCGAGCCTCATTATCTGGTTTATGTAGTCCTCGGGCCGGACCTCCCTCGTGCCCGTAACCGGGAAGTCCCCGAGGGCGGATATCCCCGTCATGTCGTCTTCCGTAAGGGCCGTGTACAGGGGCCTGCCGTCGGGGCCCGAGGCGAAGGCGGGATGGGGCTGGTATGCGAGGCCGTCGGAAAGGGTTATCTCGTAGACTGCGCGGTGGACCCGGTCCGGTGGGGCGTCGGCCCGCAGCCTCCTGCCGGTCTTGTCGTAATAGACCGGTTTCGGGACGGCCTTGGCCGTAAGGGGGACCAGCCTGTAGGGCCTTATGAGGTAGTGGTACTGTACGGGGGGTTCGTATATCTGGCCCAGGACCGAGTACTCGTCCGAGCTGTAGGCCTTCGCCGGGTCGAGGTGCTTGGGCGGCTCGGTAAAGGTGGTGTAGAATATGTCCGCGCCCCGCTCGGCCGGCCTGTAGGGGTGGTTAGGGGTGCAGGAGGCCGCGGCGAGAAGAAAGATGACGAGTAAAACCGCCCATTTGAGGCCTGATGCGCCGACCCCCGGGCTGTTTTCGTGTGAGGGCATGTATTATTAAAAGATTTTATGGGAACGTTAATGGAACCTTTTGAATTAGTTGTTATTTTATAATAAGTAACACATACTCCTCGGGCCGGTCAAGGCCCGCGGCTGCGGGAGAAAAAAAGAAATTCTTTTTAATTTCGCTCCATTGACTCCCCTTGACAATTACGCTAAAGTTATGTTATGCTGTTATGTTCATAATCCTTATTCCCTGATTTTACTATGAAAATACATTAAGGTGGACGCATGACGAAGAAAATCGACAGTGCCGCGGAGGCCGACAACAACGGGTTGGGGGGTCTCATCGATCTCGGCAAGGACAAGGGTTTCCTTACCTACGATGAGATAAACGACGCCTTCTCCGATGAAAAGTTCTCCGTAGAAGAGATGGACAGCCTCCTCGAGACCCTCGGCGACCTCGGCATCGACGTGGTGGACACGGCCGAGAAGGCCGAGGAGATGCAGGAGGCCGCCGCGGCCAAGGAGCAGGCCGTGCTCGAGGCCGAGAGGGTCGAGGACCCCGTGCGCATCTACATGCGCGAGATGGGGGCCGTGCCGCTCTTGAAGAGGGAGGAGGAGATAGTCTACGCCAGGAGGATAGAGGAGGCGAGGGAGGCCCTCAGGGACCTTACGCTCTCCTGTCCCATCGCCGTCATCGAGGTGCTCCGGAAGGTCGAGAGGGTAAAGAGCGGAAGGGCCTCGCTCAAGGACCTGCTCGACGAGGCCGACGAGATCGCGGCCTATGACGACGACTACATAGAGGAGGTCATCGCCAGGCTCGAGCGCCTGAGGAGAAGAAAGCCCGAAGGGGCCAGGAGGCTCCTCAAGGAGACCAACCTCGGCAACAACGTGATCCGCGGCATCGTCAGAAGGATAATCCGTCTCGACAACCTCATAGAGAGGGAGGAAGGCAAGCGGGGCCCGAAAAAGTCCGAGCGCGCCAGAAAGAGGGTCGCAAGGGTCACCAGGCTTCTCGGCATGAAGAGGTCCGAGATCAAGGAGGCCGCCAGCCAGGCCAAGGTCCATGACTACAACATGTGGGAGGCCAAGCAGAGGCTCATAGAGGCCAACCTGCGCCTCGTCGTCTCCATAGCCAAGAGGTACGTGAACCTGGGGCTGAAGTTCTCCGACCTCATCCAGGAAGGAAACATCGGGCTCATGAAGGCAGTCGACAAGTTCGACTACAAGAAGGGGTACAAGTTCAGCACCTACGCCACGTGGTGGATACGCCAGGCCATAACCCGCTCCATAGCGGACCACGGCAGGACGATACGCATCCCCGTGCACATGATAGAGACGATAAACAGGCTCCTTCAGACATCGAGGCAGCTTTTGAAGGAGCTCGGAAGAGAGCCCTACCCCGAGGAGATAGCCGAGAGGATGGACATCCCCATAGCCAAGGTCAGGCGCATCCTGAGGCTCATGAAGCAGACCCTTTCGCTCGAAACCCCCATAGGGGACGACGAGGAGAGCTCGCTCGGGGACTTCATCGAGGACGAGAAGTC
>JBHHVK010000181.1:0-4027 GCA_046754205.1 Thermodesulfobacteriota bacterium | reverse complement strand
AGGCTCAACACCTCGGAGCTCAAGTACCAGAGCTACATCCTCAACATGAAGAGAAAGATAGAGCTCCGGTGGCGGTACCCTGAGATGGCCGTGGCCAACGGCTGGCAGGGCATACTCAGCATAGATTTTTCCATCAACAGGGACGGGAGCCTCGGCGACGTGGTGGTGAAGAAGTCCTCTGGATACCCCGTGCTCGACGACGCCGCGGTCACGGCCCTCCGGCTCGCCGGACCTTACCCGCCTTTCCCCGAGGACTTCTTCGTCGAGCGGATAAACATAAAGGCCCAGTTCGAGTACCTCATCCGCCTCCGCCCCGGCCGCTGAGTCCGGGGGGCGCGCGGGCGCAGGAGCGCATTCAAGGCCGGAGGCCCGACCATGTCTTTCGCAGGACCCATAGCCGCCGCCTGTGCGGTCCTCTCGTTTGCGGCCTGGGTCTATCTCGTCTTCGGCAGGTCCCTTTTCTGGCTTGCCGACAGCCGTCTCGGCCACGCGCCGGCCGCCCCTGAGCGGTGGCCCTCGGTGGGCGTGGTCATCCCGGCCCGCGACGAGGCCGAAGTGATAGGCGGGGCCGTCGGGACGGTCCTCGGCTCCGATTACCCCGGCCCCCTCCGGGTGGTCCTCGTCGATGACGAAAGCTCCGACAATACGGCCGAGGCCGCCCGAGGGGCGGCCTCGGCCGCAGGCAAGGACATCGAGGTCGTAGGCACGGCCCCCCGGCCCCAGGGCTGGGCCGGAAAGCCCTGGGCCATGAAGACCGGCGTCGACGCCCTCGCGGCCCCGGCCGCGCCCGAATACATACTCTTCGCCGACGCCGACATCGTCTTCAGTCCCCGAAGCCTCGGCCGCCTCGTAGCCAGGGCGGTCAGCGGAGGCTATGACCTCACCTCTCTCATGGTGCTCCTCCGGGCCGAGACGGCCTGGGAGCGCCTTCTCGTGCCCGCCTTCGTATACTTCTTCGCCAAGCTCTACCCCCCGGGGCGCGTATCCGACCCGGCTTCAAAGACCGCCGCGGCCGCCGGCGGCTGCATGCTCGTCAGTACAGGGGCGCTCGAGCGCGCCGGGGGCATCGAGGCGATAAAGGGGGAGATTATAGACGACTGCGCCCTGGCCCGGGCCATCAAGACCAACGGCCCGATATGGCTCGGCCTCGGAGAGGAGGAGAAGAGCGTCCGGGGCTACGGGGGCGTTAAGGGGGTCTGGCGCATGGTCGCCCGGACGGCCTATACCCAGCTCGGCTACTCGCCGCTTTTGCTCGCCGGCACCCTGGCCGGGATGGCCCTCCTCTACGCCGTCCCCCCCCTCGCCGTCGCGCTCTCGCCCCTCCACGGCAGCCCCACGGCCGCGTGGGCGGGCCTCGGCGCGTGGCTCCTCCAGGCCGTCTCCTTCATACCCTTCCTGAGGCTCTATGGAGCCGGGCCGCTGGTCTCATTCGCCCTGCCGGCGGCCGGGGTCCTCTACGGGGCGATGACCCTCGACTCCGCCCTCCGCCACAGGCAGGGCAGGGGAGCCGAGTGGAAGGGGAGGGTACGGGGCGGAAAGGCCGGAGGGGCGGGGGGCGCGGGGGGCGCCGGGGCGGCGGGTGATGCGAAGGGGGAGAGGTAGCGCCGCCGGCCCCGCTTCCATCGGCGCCGAAGGTGTGGTATAAGGGGTGTCGCCGCCGTGAAGGGGGCGGCCAACTACGTCGCTCAGGGTCTTAAGCGTATATGGATAAGCTCAAAGGGGACAAACTCAACGCCGTCGTAAGCCAGAGGATAGAGGTCTCGCCCTCCACCATAATACTGCGCGTCTCCCCCGACGGCTGGGACCTGCCGGACTTCATCCCCGGCCAGTTCACCGTCCTCGGCCTGCCTCCCGGCGCCCCCCGCCTGGGGCTCTGCGACCCCGAAGACCCGCCCCCAGACCCGGAAAGGCTCATAAAACGGGCCTATTCCATAGCCTCCTCCTCCAGGGAGAAGGAGTACCTCGAGTTCTACATAAACCTCGTAAGGTCGGGTTCTCTTACCCCGAGGCTCTTCGCCCTCGAGATCGGCGACAGGCTCTGGATGTCGAGCAAATTCTGCGGGGTCTTCACCATGGAGGAGATACCCGGGGACGTCAACGTCGCCATGGTGGCCACCGGCACGGGGCTCGCCCCGTACATGAGCATGCTCAGGACGCGGCTCGAGCACGCGGGCAGGAGGCGGTACGCCGTGCTCCACGGGGCCCGCCATTCCTGGGACCTCGGCTACGGCTCGGAGCTCGCGGCGATGGAGCGCCTCTCGGCAGGCTTCACCTACCTGCCGGTCGTAAGCCGTCCGGACGAGGAGCACGCGGGCTGGGGCGGGTTCACCGGCCACGTGGAGTACCTCTGGGCCGGCGGGGCGCTCGCCGAGGCCTGGGGCTTTGAGCCGACCCCGGAGGACACGCACGTCCTGCTCTGCGGAAACCCGGCCATGATAGAGGACATGATAAGGTTCCTCGGAGGGAAGGGCTTCAGGGAGCATACGAAGAAGACCCCCGGCCAGATACACCTCGAGAGGTACTGGTAGGGAGGGATTGCGGGCGATGAAGGCCCAGGCGCTGCGGGGACGGCGCGGGCCGAAGGCGTCGGTGTGGCAGGCTTGGGCAGCCCCCTTGCCCCTTTTACCAGGCAAAAAAATCCTTGCCGACAATAAAAAAAGCGGGCAGCCCTCAAGGCTTGACCCGCTTTTTGCGTTTATATCCCGGCCCCCCGCTATTCCCCCTCGGGCCTCCACCGGAGCACGGGCCTTCTCGCAGCGGCGACCTCGTCGACGCGCCCTATCTTCGTCTTCCAGGGGGCGCCCCTGACGATGTCCGGGGCCGAGCGCGCCTCTTCGGCGATCCTGCCCATCGTCTCTATGAATCCGTCGAGAGTTTCTATGGATTCGGTCTCCGTCGGCTCGACCATCATGGCGGCGTGCACCACCAGGGGGAAGTAGACCGTGGGGGGGTGTATGCCGTAATCGATGAGCCTCTTGGCGATGTCCATGGTGGTAACGCCATGCTCCTCCTGCAGCCTGTCCGTAAAGACGCACTCGTGCATGCAGGGCTCATCAAAGGGGAGGTCGTAGGTCCCCTTCAGGCGCTCCTTTATGTAGTTGGCGTTGAGTATCGACGTCTCGGCTACCCTCCTGAGGCCCTCTGCCCCCATCCTCCTTATGTAGGCGTGGGCCCTGACCATCACGCCGAAGTGGCCGTAGAAGGCCTTGAGCCGGCCTATGGAGGAGGGCCTGTCGAAATCGAAGGAGTAGCCATCCCCCTTCCTTATCCTCGGCACGGGCAGGTATGGTTCGAGCCCTTTGGCCACCCCCACGGGGCCGCTGCCCGGCCCGCCCCCGCCGTGCGGCGTGGAGAAGGTCTTGTGGAGGTTCAGCTGCACCACGTCGACCCCCATGTCCCCGAGCCTGGTAAGGCCCATGAGCGCGTTGAGGTTCGCCCCGTCGCAGTAGACCAGCCCGCCCCGGTCGTGGACCACGCGGGCTATCTCCTTTATATTCCTCTCGAAGAGCCCGAGGGTGTTGGGGTTGGTGAGCATGAGCGCGGCGACGTCGTCGTCCATCACCTCGGCGACCGCCTTTGCCGTCAGGACCCCGCCTTCCCCGCTCCCTACGGCTACGACGTCGAAACCGGCGAGGGCCGAGCTCGCCGGGTTGGTGCCGTGGGCCGTATCGGGGATGATTATCTTCGTCCTGGGCCTGCCCTGGGCCTTGAAAAAGGCGGCTATCATGAGAAGCCCGCAGAGCTCGCCCTGGGCCCCGGCCGCCGGCTGGAGCGTTACGGCGTCCATGCCGGTAAGCTCGGCGAGGTAGCCCTCGAGAGAGTGCATGAGCTCCAGGGCGCCCTGGACCGTCCCGGCGGGCTGGTAGGGGTGGAGACCCGTAAAGCCCGGGAGCCCGGCAAGCCTCTCGTTTATCTTGGGGTTGTACTTCATGGTGCACGAGCCGAGGGGATAAAACCCCGAGTCTATGCCGAAGTTCCACTGGCTGAGCCTGGTGTAGTGGCGCACCGTGTCTATCTCCGAGACCTC
>JBHHVK010000180.1:0-4051 GCA_046754205.1 Thermodesulfobacteriota bacterium | reverse complement strand
GGCCGAGGAGCCTGGCGAGGTAGGCGAAGGAGACGAAGGCGAAGACCTTGCTTATCGCCTCCCCGCCGGATAGCAGGGCGTAGTTGAAGGCGAGCTTCCGCGAGCGTGATTTCCTGGGTGAACCGGACATGGGGGTTATTTTCCGGACGCCTTCATCAGGACGACTTCCTCCATACCTTCGCGGCTATCATCGCCCTTAGAAGCTGCGCCGGCTGGAAGGTGATGGACGGCCAGAGGAATATGGAATGGGTGCAGTAACAGGCTTTCCTGGAGATGGAGCGCCTGCGGGCCGCGGCTTTCTCCGAATGCCATATCTCCTGAAAGGTGTTCTCGCGGAGGTTTCCGAGGGGAGGGTGCATCTCGCAGACGCTCACGTCCCCGTTGGAGTAGACGACGGCGTTCAATATGCCCGCGCGGCAGGGCACGACCTGCCTCTTTTCCCTGGCGGTGCGCACCTTGGCCCACTGGAGCATCGGCTCGACGATGGACCCCTTTCTCCCCTTTTCCTTTGGGGACCAGAGCTCCTTCGTGTACTCGTAAAGCCTGCCGTAGGCGTCGAGATCGGGTTCGAGCACCGAGTCGTTTCTCCGGTCTCCCCGGACCATGGCGATGTTATGGTGGTCCATGGCCGGGCACCTGTTGTAGAGGAAGGTCGTGAGTTTTCTTATCTCGTCGAGGTTGTCTCTCGTGGCGGTCGAGGCCGCGTGGATCCGGAGCCTCGGGTCCCCTTTCTGCAACTCCGCGAGGGCGTCGTAGGTGGCCATGGCCCTGTCGAAGGAGTCGGCGGAGCCCCGGAAGCGGTTGTGGAACTCGGGCATGCCGTCGAGGGATATCTCCAGGGCGAGGAGCTTGAGGGCGGGCTCCTTCAAGACCTCGCAGACGGTCCGGACTATCCTCTCCGTGAAGTAGGCGTTCGTGGGGACGTATATCTGCTCCGCGCCGTTGTTCTCTATGAAGGTCAGGCAGATCTCGGCCAGCTCTTTTCTTATGAAGGGCTCTCCGCCCGAGAGGTAGAGGTTCTCGATCTTGCCGAGCTCTCCTGAGAGCGCCGCGATCTCATCGAAGGTGAGGTCCTCGGCCCCCCTCGACTCGAGGTCCTTCCAGTAGAAGCAGTGCTCGCACCTCAGGTTGCATACCGAGTTGACGAAAAGGGTCACGAAGGGCGGGTTCGGCAGTTTCGGTATCCCGAGGTTACGCCATGACAGGCGCGCGTGTCTGATTATCCTGCTGAGAATCATCTTGAAGTCACTCCTGCGTGACGAGTATGACCTCGCCGCGCCTGCCCGTCAGAAACCCCTTGAACTCGCCCGCGGACCAGAGGAAGAGAAAGATTACGATAAGCGGGAAGGCCCTGGCGAATTCCATCCGGTGCGCCCCCTTGGGGAGCATGTTCACGAGGAGTTTAGCGATGAGCTTGGCCGGCAGGAGAGGTGAGAGGAGCGTGTACCGGAGCCTCTTCATGAAGCCGTAACCACCGACGCGGGCGCTGGCGAAGGCCCGCCCCCGGGTGTATGCGATGCGGGCGGCCGAGGCGAAGTCGATGGACCTGTGCTGGTAGACGAGAAGGCCGGAGGAGAACCGGAGCATCGTACCGCTGCCGCCGAGCAGCCTGTTTATAATAGGCACATGGAAGCTGTCGGTCCATCTGTCGGCTATTGAGGTGAGAACCTCCCGCCTGTAGGAGACGTTACAGTCGGAGAGCTCTCTGGCGGGGCCGTTTTTGACCGGGAACTGGTAATATCCGTAGCTGCAGTAGTCGTAGAGGTGAACGGCCCAGTTCGCCGCGGTGGAGGGCTGGTCGCCGAACTCGAGCCCGCCGCCTATGGCGCCGTGGCCGGAGGCGTGGGCGTCGACCATGCGCCTGCACCAGTGCCTCTCCGGGGTGCAGTGGTCCACGGTGAGGGCTATTATGCCGCCCCGCGTCCTGTTTATCCCGAGTGCGAGCATCCTGTCCTGCGTCTGGTCCCCCGGGGCTAGCAGGAAGATGACCTCCGGGTGCTCCTCCATGAGGGCCCGTATCCCGGGTACACGCTCGTGGTAGACGGCGATTATCTCCATGGTCGGGGGGTCGACCTGGTTCATAAGGGCGTCGAGACAGCGCGAGAGGTGCTCGCTGTCATAGACGGTCACCACCACCACCGACAGGGCCGGCGACCGTGATGACAGTTGGGGACGTTTTCTGTCTGAAACCAAACGCATTTTCATTCAGTCCTCATGCGACCCTTGCCGTCGACCGGCCGGGCCCCGCCATGTACCCCACCGACTCCCCGGCGGCCCAGACCAGGAGGAGGAGAAGGAGAAAGGGGGAGGAGAGAACAAACTCCCGCCTGTACGCGCCCCTTCGCCAGACCGAGGCGGTTATCCTCCCGCCTATGACGAGCGGCAGGAGCAGGGCCGCCAGCGAGTAGGCCGGAGCGAGGACCCTGGAGGCGCCCGCGAGGCGTGCGCCGGCAAAGGCCCTGGCGAAGTGAAACTTCTGCGACAGGAACCACGCCAGTCTCCCCGTCATCTTGTGGCCCACCGTGACTTCCGGCGTCATGTAGAGCCCTATGCCGCGGCCCTTGAGCCTCTCGTGCAGCGCGGTGTCCCAGAGCCCCTCGTCCATCATCTCGTCGAACCCAACGATAGCCCCCCTGTCGTAGACGACGTTGTTCCCCGGGACCATCGCGGCCTCTCCCTCGGGCGCCGGGTGCATGAAGGCGCTGTACTCGCAGAAGAAGGCCGCCCAGTCCACGAGCCTCCTGGTGGCGAAGTTCTTTACCGGCCCGGCCACCAAGGGGTGGCCCTTGGCCAGGGCACCGAGCATCTTGCCGGCCCAGTCCGGCCCGGTGATGCAGTGGTCCTCGAGGACGGCGAGGGACCGGGACCTCGCCTCCCTTGCGGCCATGGCGCGGAGCTCGGGGATGGGGGTACTGGCCGGGGCCACTATCACGCGGACCCCGGGGTGGGCCGCTCTCAGATAGTCCCTGGCCTCGGCCCCGGTCCTGTCGGCGACTATCACCTCCACGAATACGCCACGCTGCCTTTCGAGGGCCTCGATGCACTCGGCGAGGACAGGCAGGCCGTTTACGGAGGCTATGGCGACCGAGAGGTCCGGCACTACCTCTTCATCCGTGATGGTCACCCTGTCAATCGGCCCGGTTGTGGAAGGTCACTATCGACCTGCCGGCGAGGCGGAAGGCGAGGGGGGCGCCGGCCTCGACCGTAAAGGCCCCGGCCCGCTCGCCGAGCCCCCCGGGGCCGGAGACGACGGCCTCGTAGCCGCCCGGGGGGAGGCCGCCTATCTCAAGGGACCTTCCCCCCCTGTCGGAGTTTATGACCACGAGGGTGGTCCTGCCGTCGGGGGCCTCGAAGGCCGCTGGCTTTATGCCGCCTTCCGTGGAGCGCACGCCTATCCTCGTCGCACCGGGGCGGACGTATCTCATGAAGTGGCTGAGGTACCAGGCGTTTTTGTTCATCCTGTGGGTCGAGTAGTCCTTTGATATGAGGAAGTAGTCCCCGCCCCCCCGCCTGTTGTATCTGTTCTCCTCGTAGGCGAGCCCGTACTGCTCCCATGCCGAGGCGTTCGCCTCGGTCAGGTCGAGGTACATCACCTCCACGGCCTCGAGCCCTCTGCCTTCGAGCCACTCGGTCTGGGCCGATGTGACCCCGAGCCTTTCGGCCCACCGGCGTATCTCCCGTCTCGACCCCGTGTTCCTCGGGTCCCAGTACAGGTGGTACGTAAGCTGCCCGAGGACCTCGAGCGCCCCCGGGGTGGAGGCGATGACCTCCATGAATGTCACGAACTGCCCGGGCGTGACCACTTCCGGCCCTGACATCCTTGTGGCGAACCCGGCCTCCTTTATGCGTGCGCCCGTCTCGGCGATGAGCCTGGCCACGAGCGTCGGGTCGCCGGGCCTGCTGTTTCCGGGCTCGTTCAGGACCGTCCAGTAGTCCGGCTCGATGCCGTAGGACCCCTTCAGGTGCGCGAGGGTCGCCACGGCCATCTCCGCGTAACTCGAAGGTTCGAGGAGCCACGAGGGGGTATTTCCGCTTCCGAGGTCATAACTTA
>JBHHVK010000179.1:0-4070 GCA_046754205.1 Thermodesulfobacteriota bacterium | reverse complement strand
GCGTACCCCGGCCGCACCCCCGCCGCCCCAGTCAGCCCCTTTTATCGAGCCCCATGAATACGCCCCTTACCAGCGTTCGTGGATCTTGTAGCCGTTCTCGGACAGCCAGTTCCTCTGCTCCTCGCTCAGCCTGTGGTCGCAGGTGTAGCGGTTCTTGTCGTAGACGCGGACCCAGCCGGTCTTCTCAAGGTCCGAGACCTTTCCGCCGAGCACGTAGGCGGCGAGCTTGTCGTGGTGGTAGGAAGGGCAGCCGTAGAACCTGCCGCTGCGGCAGAGCCACCCCGAGGACAGGGTGTCGTTGTGGAGCGGGGTCCTGGACCAGTCGAGCTCGGTGATGTCGTCTGTGAGCGAGCACTCTATCACCACGTCGTCGACGTGCTTGGGGTGCCAGACGCCCTTGAGGTAATGGAGCCAGTGCTCGCCCTTGTCCTTCACCCAGTAAAAGTTGTGGGGCCTGCCTGAGTCTGTATCTGAATCGCTGTCGCCCGGAACTATCAGATAGAACCTCATGGAGCCATCACCTCCGAAGATTGGGGGTCGCTGCGCAACTATAACCGGGGAAATATATTATCATGGATTTTCTGGTGATTTGCAAGGGTAGATTTTGAAATTAATATAATTAATGTAACCTCCCCGCAGACCAGGGCGGGCAAAAAAACCCGTGCCGCCGAGGTGGGGTTTCATCCGGGAGGGTCATGGCGCAGGGCGGACGGAGGGGGCGGAGGGGCTCTCCACTATCGGCTTGAGGGCCGCGGCGCGCGCGGCGGCAAGCCTCCCCTCGGGGGTCGAGGGCGCGACCTTGAGCTGTATGAGGTACTCGGTGTAGGCCGCGCCGAGCTCTCCCGTGTGCTCGTAGCTCGACCCGAGGTAGTAGTGGACCGCGGGGTCGCGGGGCCGGGCCGAGGCGAAGCGGTCGAGGTTGGCGGCGGCGCGCCCGTAGGAGCGCACTTCATAGAGGCTCATCCCGAGGTAATACCTGGCCGAGATGTCCCCGGGGAATATCTCCACGGCCCGCTCGAGGGTGGAGACGGCCCCTCTATAGTCACCCCTGAGGTAATGGAGGGTTCCCCTTCCCCTGTACGCGGGCTGGTAGGCGGGGTCGATATCCAGGGCCCCGGCGAAGAGCCTCTCCGCACCGGCGTAGTCTTTTCTTCTGAGCATTATATAGCCCTTGAGGACGTAAAAGGGCGGCTGGCCCGGGTCCGCGGCTATCGCCCCGTCGACCAGGGTCTCGGCCGCCCGGTCGTCGCCCCTGGAGAAGGCGGCTACGGCCCGGTCGTAGCTCTCGCGATAGACCCTGTCGGTCTTCCTTACGGCGCTGGTCTTATCCTGAAAACGCTCCCTGCCGGTGGGGTCGCCTCGGCGGCCCCTGTAGGCCACACTCTCCACCATCCGGTTTATCTCCTCTATCCTCACCGAAGTCCTCGGGTGGGTGGAGAGCAGGTCCTCGAAGACACCCCTGGCGCGGGGGGACTTTCCGAGGGATTCCATATACCGGGACACCGTCTTTTCGAGGTTCCTGTGGGCGGCTACGGCCTCTGCCGGGTCGTATCCGAGCGCGGCCATGTACTCGACCCCGAGGGAGTCGGCCTCCAGCTCGTCGGCCCTGCTGAACCTCAAGAGCAGGAGCTCGCTGCCGACGGCCCCCATGGCGAGCGCCCCCTCGCCGTAGCCCCTGTCGGCAAGCGCCGCGCCGGCCAGGGCGAGCCCGGCGGCCTGCAGCGTCCTGTAGGTGAGCTGCCTTGCAGTATGGCGCGCCGAGACGTGGCCGATCTCGTGGCCCATGACAAAGGCGAACTCAGCCTCGCTCTCGAGGCCGACGAGCAGGCCCCGGGTTATGACGACGTGGCCCGGCAGGGCCCAGGCGTTCGGCACGCTGCTGTTCTGTATGGCGAAGGTTACGGGGAGGCCGGGCCTGTGGGAAGCACGCTGGATGTCCAGGACGATGGCGGAGAGATAGGCCTTGAGCTCGGGGTCGTCGTACTCGCCCCCCCCGCCGATGGAAGACCAGATGGAGTCGGCGTAGGCGCGCGTCCCGAGGGCGAGTTCCTCGGATTCGCTTATGAGCATGAGCTCGGTCTTGCCCGTGACCGGGTTGACCGCGCACGAGGCCAGGGCGAAGAGGACGAAAAGCAGGAGGAGAGGTCTGGCAGCCCTGCAGAACACGCCCTTCATCGCCTCCCTCCCCTTGAGGGCCGGGGACGCTTCACGCCCCTCCTCACTGAAACCTCGCGGGCGAGCCTCGCAAGGAAGGCCTCACCGAAGAGAGAACCTATGATGGACGCGACCCCGGCGTCGAGGCCCCCGCCGGGCTTCCTCCTCCCGTTGCAGGGAAAGCCCAGGGCGTCGTCCTGGACGCCGAGCACTGGGGTGGCGTCCTCGGAGAGGGCGAGCGGCCAGAGGGTGCAGCTCCGGGGCTTGGCCAGCGAGGGGGGCGCACCCGACTCGATGGCGGCCGTATGGAGCGAGCAGAGCGGGGTCCGGGCTCTATCCCTGTAAAGGAAGACACAGGCGCCGTCCGGGGTCGTGTCCAGCACGAACCCACCTTCGTCGGATTCGTCGAAGACGTTGTCGAAACGCCCCCCCTCTTTGAGCCTGCTGGCGTGGCGCGCAGCCCCGGGGAGCATGCCGGCCACGGCGGCGACCTCCCGGCCCGTGAGCGCGACCTCGTAGCAGGCGCAGCAACAGGCGCCCGTCCTGCAGAGCTCGGGCCTGCAGTCGTGGGAGACCGAACATATGGCGTCCACATCGACGGCCACCCCGTCTATCCGAACGAATCCGTCCATTGAGATGGACCCTTCCTGAACTAAAAATGCCACAACGGACGCCTCAAGGCAACCCCGAAGGCGCGGCCCTCTTCATCCTGCCCTCCACAACGGCGAGGTTATTGAGTACCGCCGCGTCGTCGGGGGATAGGGCGAGGGCGGAGCGGTAATTCCTGACGGCCCTCTCCCACCGGCCGAGCCCGGCGTAGACGTTGCCGAGGGCGAGGTAGGCGTCCTTCCTGTCCACGGGCTTTTTCGCCGTCTCGATGGCCCTCGAAAAAAGGGCTATGGCCTCATCGTAGCGCCCGCTCTTCCGGTAGATGACGGCGAGGTTGTAGTTCGCCCCGAAGCGCCCCGGGTCCGTGTCGAGGACCTCCCTGTAAAGCGGGGCCGCCCTTGCCAGGAGGCCGAGGTTGAAGTAGGCGTCGGCGAGCTCGTGGCGCGCGTGGACCAGCGTCATGGGCTCGGGGTAGCGCCTGGCGGCATTGAGCCTCACGGACTTTTCCAGAAATGGGATGGCGCCGCGGGGGTCGCCGTTCCTGTTCAGTACGGTCCCTGCCTCGCTCAACCCGTAGTAGTGGTCGGGGTACTTCCGGACTATGGAGTTCCAGAGGGTGAACTCGTCCTTCCACTCCCTGCTCCTCGTGACCGTGCCGTAGGCGCAGGCCGAGACGACGATGACGAATACCGCGGCGACGGCCCCGAGGAGCCCCTTGCTCGGACCGGCCCTTGCGACCAGCCACCGGACGGCGAGGGCGATGAGCAGGACGAAACCGACCGAGGGGACGTAGAGGTACCTCTCGGCGAAGGTGTTTCGCGCGAGCCCGGGTATGTAGAAGACGGGAAGGAGCGGGACCACGAAAAAGATAAAGGCCATGAGGCAGGTCCGCGACCTGCGCGAGAGCCTCCAGGCGACGAAGAGAAAGAGGAGGGTGAGTATCACGGCCCCGTAGGCCCGGGGCTCGGTTATGGAGTAGACGGGGTCGAAGATGTGGAACTGGATGAGCCTTACAGGGTAGACGAGCGTCTTCAGGTACTCTATGAAAAGCGGGAAGGCGTTGAGCGCGTATTGAGAGGCGTCGAGGTAGGGGTGCATCCGTCCCCTCGGCGCCATGCCGTGGAGCGCGTTCAACCTGAGCACGATGTATACGGCGCCCGCCGCGGCGTAGGGCGCGTATCGGAGGACGTCCCGGCCGCCGATGGACCTCTTCCTCGCAAGGTCATACCCGACGATGAGCAGGGGGAGGGTAGCCGAGGTCTCCTTGCTGAGGGCGGAGAGGAAAAAGGAGAGGACCGAAAGGGCGA
>JBHHVK010000178.1:0-4084 GCA_046754205.1 Thermodesulfobacteriota bacterium | reverse complement strand
TCCTCGACCAGGGCCAGCGGCCGTAGGCGTCGAGGCTCTTCTCGTCGATGGCGATTATGGAGACCACCGGGCCGGGCGGCCTCTTCCCCCTGGACAACAGATGGAGGTCGAAGGCCTTCAGCTCTATCATGTGGAGGAAGGGGACCCCGGCCGCGTAGACCAGAAGCGCCAGCACGGTCATGACGAGTCCGAGTTTGAAACCCGTGGGCCTCAGTATGTGCTTAAGCCTGTTCATGTGATAAAGGGTAAGCCGGGGGCGTCGTGTATAAGCAGGCTGGCGCCGGATGGCAAAGGGGGCGGGCCGAGGCGGCCCGCCCCTCTTCGGTCGTGTCGATTGTCCGGGCTACTTTACCACCCCGGCGGCCGTACCGGTGAAGGACCCCGAGCCGAAGTCGCCGGCCGCCGCGCCCTCGAACGTTACGGGGCTCCCGTCCAGCGTGCCCGTGCCGGAGTAGGTCCCGCCTCCGGAGACCGTCGACAGCCACTTGTTGCTCTCCCACCGGACTGTTGTGAAGTCCGCGCCCAGCCCGCCGCCCGTAAGGTTCACCGTCGTGGCCGGCGCCGGCTCGGAGGAGTAGGTCCCCGCCACGTTCCCGGTGGACCATATCCTCGGCGCGGCCCCCGTGGAGTAGGCGAAGAATATGACGTCGGTAAGGTTGACGGCGAGGTTGCCGTCAGTGCCTGCGAGGGTTGCCCTTCCCACCTCGGCAAAGGGTATCTTGAGGCTCGCCAGCGTGGCGTGGCCGCTCGCGTCCCTGAGCATGGCAAGGAAGGTCCGGGTCTCAAGACTCGCCCCCGAGATGGACCAGGCGTAGGTGGAGGCGTCGAAGGTCCCGCCGATGTCGCCGACGCTTATCCACGTCTTGTCGTCGGAGTGTTCGCCCCCGTAGCCGAAGGCCGTCCCGGAGATATTTCCCCCGGACCAGGCGCTACCCTTTACCACTGTCCCGGCTGCTATGTTCCCGTCGTTGAAGAGCAGCGAGAGGTCGCCGGTGCCCGCTATGGTCACGCCGGTGTGGGTGCCCGAGCTCGCAGCGGTCCACGTGCCCTGAGTGGCCCTGGAGACCGCCACGGTGTAGGTGTAGGCCCTCCCGAGCGGGGCGCCCATCTGGGTGCCGTTGAAGATGAAGGCCGTGCTCGACTCACCGCCGAAGTTCCTCGTAGATGAAGAGGAGGAAGATGAGGATGACGATGAGCCCCCTGCCGAGCCGAGGGTCGCGCCGTTGCTCTCCGTGAAGGGTATCAGGGCGTCGTCGTCCCCGCCGTCGTGGTCGTCAACGTCCTCGAGGTCGTCGTGGTCCTCCATGCCTTCGCGTGAGGCTGAAAGATAGCCCTCAAGCGGGTCAAGGCCGTAGACCCCGCCGTCGTCCTCGTAGCCGTAGACGTCGTCCCCGTCCTGGCCGCCGCCGGAGGCCTGTATCTCGTCGTCCTTCCCGGTCCCCATGTCGAGCGGCGTGGTGTCTCTTTCATGCACGGCGAGCTCGACCTCGCTTACGTACCTCGGCAGCATCGGGGGGGAATCGGCGTCCCGCACATAGGTGGCCTGCCCGGCGCCGACCGGCACGACGCGGTCCGGGACGCTGGCGTTGTAGACAAAGCCGTGACCCTCCTTGAAGACCACGCCTGTCACGCCCCGGTTGTGGAAGACGAAGACATCGGTGCCCCTGACGCCCATGACCGTCGTCGGGGTCTTCACCTTGTAGGTGGATGTGCCCACCGCGGCCGGCAGCACCCGGGCCTTGACCTTGCTGACAACGGACCTTATCTTCCCCCTGAAGAGGCTTATCACCCCCTCCTCCCTTGAGTTGTCGGGGTTGAAGGTGTACTCGTCTATCCTTATGCGGGTGTCCGGGGCGATGGAGAGCACGGTCTGGTCCATGAAGACTATCTCCGTCCGTCCGTCGCTCTTCGTGCGCACTATGTCTCCGACGTAGACGTGGTCCCCGCCGTGGACGGCCGTCGCCGCCCTGGCCCCGCCCCTCAGGAGGTCGACCCTGCCTTCGACCTTTGTGAAGGTGCCGACGAACTCCGCCCTGCACACCCCCGGGGTGAGGGCGAGAATCATGAGTCCCGAGGCGAGCCCGAGGAGCAGGGCCGCAAGCGTCCCGCCCCCTCCGGCCCATGTCCTCTCTGCCGGGGTCTGGCGATCCTTCATGGTACAACCTCCTCTCTCGGAAGGCGTCCTGAGTTTGTCCATTTTAACCGGACCATTATAAACCATAATCGATCGTGAAATCAAAAAGTTATCTCCATCCCGCCGCTCACCGTGTACTTGTCGTAGTCAAAGATGGCCAGGTTGGAGTCCCCGCGTATAAAGGTGTACTGGCACGTAAGCTCGAAGCGCTCACCTATGGCATAGGCCGCGAGGGTGTTGAGGACGTACGTCCTGTCCTTCCTCGTCTTGCCGAAGACCGTGTGGGTGCGGGTGAAGTTCTGGAGCTCCGCCTCGCCCCCGAGGTGCAGCCGCAGCCTCTGGGTCAGGGGCCAGGAGATGTCCGCGCCGAGGGTGCTTCCGTAGTACCGCCAGTTGCTACCGTCCGTGTCGCCTACGTCAAAGGCGTATCTGGCCGTGAAAAAGCCCCTGCGGGGACCGAAGAAGAGGAACCACTCCGCCCCGGCCCCGATGGTGTCGCTGTCCCGGTCCTCGTCCGCGTTGAGGGGGGGCGTCATGAACTCCTTGCGCTGGTATCTCAGGGAGGCGCGGGCGAACTGTCCGGGGCCCAGGGCCACCGACCATGCGGGCTGGATCGTGAGGGCCTGGAGGTATGATGCGTCGTCCACCAGGATGTGGTTATAGCGTGCGGTGAGCCCGACCGACGACCCGCTGAAGCCGTATGTCGGAGAGATGCTTATGGTGTTGCTTATGAAGTCGTGGCTCGAAAGCTCCTGGTAGTCCGTCATGTGCAGCGAGTACAGGGCGGTAAGGCCCGCCCCCCCGTTCGGCGGACGGGTGAACTCGCCGCTGAAGGTGGTCACAAGGGCGGCGTCCCCCTCTCCGGTTACGCCTCCGGCCACGGTCGTGTCCCCGGGCTTCAAGAGCACGTTGTCGTCGTAGAGAACGCTTACCCCCGCCGCGAACTTCAGCGGACGGTCCTCTCTTATCCTCCGCTCCAGGGTCTTCATGTAGTGCCTGGAGAACTGGGCGAGGTTCGAGTTGGGGTCCACGAGGACCGTCTCCTTGAAGGCTGCTCTCGCCTCGTCGAGTCTTCCCGTAAGGAGGCGCGCCGTGCCTATCTGGTAATCCGCCGACTGCGACAGCGCCGGGTTCAGCGACTTGGCCCCGGCAAAACTTTCCACGGCCTCGTCGAACCTTCCGAGCTTCATGAGGACGAGCCCCTTGAGGAAGGCCGTCTCCGGCGGCTTTATCCCCTCGGTCTCGGCCACCCCGACCATCTGGAGGGCCAGGTCGAGCTTGCCGAGTATGTAGTAGAGGTCGATTAGCTTTACCACCGCTTCCCGTACCGCGGGGGAGAGCTTAAGCGCGTCTTCGAGGTTATCTCTGGCGCAGTCGTAGTCCTCGATCTTCTTGCAGACAAAGCCGAGGAGATAGGCCGCCACCGTGGAGGAGGGGTCGAGGTCACGCGCGGCGCTGAAGTCCCCTGCGGCCTCCTCGTAGTTCTCCTCGCGCAGGTTCTGCATCCCCCGCTCGAGGAGGCCCCCCGGCCCCTGTACCTGGACGGCCTCCGCAGGTCCGCTGAAGAGCAGCGGGGTCAGGGCCGCCGTTATCAGTACGGTTGTTACCGAGAGGCGTAAGCTCTTTGTCAAGGCGCGTCCTTTTTTAAAGCGCTTCCCGCCGGCCGTGCCCCCGGGCGGGAGCGCGCAATATCGAAGAGTGCAGAGGCGAAGATGGATAATACGGAGGGTGATTATAACATTTTCATCATTAAAGAAAGATTACTACAAGATTTAATTTTTATGGCCTCTGTGGCGCGGGGTTCGGTGGATGACCGTGTGTGGGGCAGGGGGGGCCGGGGCAAGGGCGGGCCCGCCCTTGCCCGCTAAAGGCGGCCCGGGCAGGCGGGCCCAACCGACGTCGCGGCCCGTAAGCGGCGCGCCGCTAACAGCACACGCCCCGGTTGCACGC
>JBHHVK010000177.1:0-4131 GCA_046754205.1 Thermodesulfobacteriota bacterium | reverse complement strand
GCCGCTATACCGAAAGGGCGGCCAACGAGCATGAAGCCCTCTCCGAGCGGATAAGAGAGGAAGGCGGAGAGTTCGATTTCCGTACGGAGAAAAACATCAGGACCCTTCTGCTGACCGCGCAGAGGGAGGCAAGGGCGTATATGAACAGGGTCCTGGACGCGGGGATCAACGTAAAGATTATCTCGGGCACCAGGACCTATGCCGAGCAGAACGGGCTCTTCAGGCGAGGCAGGTTCGGCAACCCGGGGCCGAAGGTAACGAACGCAAGGGGAGGAGGCAGTAACCATAATTTCGGCATCGCCTGGGACATAGGGATATTTACAGGCGCCGGAGGCTACGTTACGGAAGGTGCAGCTTATGACAGGGCCGCGAAAGCCGGGGCCGCTGACTCCCTGGAATGGGGGGGCGGCTGGACAAGCTTCGTCGATAGGCCGCATTATCAGCTGAACGTAGGACTTCCCATGAAGACGATAAGGGCAAGGTTCGAGGCAGGCGAGAAGATCGTAGCGAATACCTGACGGCGGAAGGTCGGGGGGCTTCAGTCCCCCTCGTCCGGGGAAATCCCGTACCTGGCGATCTTCCTGTATATCGTGCGCCTGCTCATGCCGAGCATGCGCGCGGCCTTCGCCTTGTTCCATGACGACCTCTCCAGGGCGTCCCGGATGGCGCCGCGCTCATCGGCCCCGGCAGGCCGGTGGTTTCCGTTCCTGCTCCCGGCATGGTTTCTCAGATGGTTGGGCAGGTGGCTTACGCCGATGGTGCCGTGCCTGCAGACGATGAAGGCGTGCTCCAGGGCGTGCTCGAGCTCGCGGACGTTGCCCGGCCAGTGGTAGTCCATGAAGATCCTCTTGACCTCGGCCGACAGCCCCCCCACCAGCTTGCCGAACTTCTTGTTGAACCTCTTTATGAAGTGCTCCTCAAGGAGCGGCAGGTCCTCGAGCCTATCCCTCAGGGGGGGGATATCGACCTCCACGACCTTGAGCCTCCAGTAGAGGTCCTCCCTGAACTCCCCGCGCCTCACCTTTGCGGCGAGGTCCTGGTTGGTGGCGGCGATGATCCTGACGTCCACCTTTATGGTCCTTGAGTCCCCGAGCCTCTCGAACTCCTTGGTCTGGAGCACCCTCAGGAGCCTCAATTGCATATCCGGGGATATGTCACCTATCTCGTCGAGGAACATGGTCCCGCCGTCGGCCATCTGGAACCTTCCGGTCCGGTCCCGGACGGCGCCGGTAAAGGCCCCCTTGACGTGCCCGAAGAGCTCGCTTTCGAGCAGGGTCTCGGCCAGCGCCGAGCAGTTGACCTTGACGATGGGCCCCTCGCTCCTGATGCCGGTGTAGTGGAGGGCCTCGGCCACGAGCTCCTTGCCCGTGCCGCTCTCACCGGTTATGAGCACGGTGGTGTCTATGTCGGCGAGGTTTTCTATGAGCCGGAAGACCTCCTGCATGCGCCTGCCGCCCCCTATGATGTTGTGCATGGACTTGCGCTCTTCGAGGTCCCGCTCGAGATCCACCAGCCGGGTCTCGTCCCTGATGACGAGCACCGCCCCGCAGAAGGCCCCGTGGTTGTCGAAGACGGGGAAGGTGTTGAGAGAAGTCACCAGCGGGCCGATCTCGCTGTGGTGGCACTCCATGCGATTCTTCTCCACCTGGGCCTTCGTCTCGAGCGTCTCCCTCAGGGCCTCGACGCACCTGAAGGCGCACTCCTTGACGCTCTCCGTGTACCTTTTGCCTATGCTGGACCGCGATACGCCGCAGAGGCGCTCGGCCGCGTCGTTGGCCTCCACCACGGTCATGTCGAGGTCCACCAGGACGATGGCGTCCTCTACGCTCCTGAATATGGCCTCGTGGGTCGCCCTGTACCTGCCCAGCTCCTCCTCCGCCCTCTTCCGCTCGGTTATGTCCCTCGCCGTTCCCATGACGCCCGTTATCGCGCCCCTTTCGTCCCTGAGGGGGAGGCTCCTGTACTCGCAGAGCACGCCGGTACCCCTGAAGCGGGCCTCGAACCTCGGGGACTCTCCCTTGAGTGTCCTGGCGTGGAACTCCCTGACCCTTGCGAGGTCTTCACCTTCGAAGGCCTCGGCGAAGGGTCTGCCGATGAACTCCACGGCCCCGCGTCCCGAGAGCCTCTCGAAGGCCCCGTTCAGGTAGAGCACATCGCCGTCGGCGCCGCATATGTAGGCGAGGTCCGGGATGTTCTCGAAGAGGAGCCTGTACTTTCCGAGCTCATCCCCGGCATGGCCGCCCCCACCGCCGCCGGTGGTCTCTTTATTCTTATTTCGGGCTGGCCTGCGTCGAACCGCCATCTCCCTTACCTCCTTTGGACAGGCTTAAAGCGAAAGCCTGAGAATATGGCCTAAACCGCCGCGGGGTATCAACAAATGGCGAAAAAGGTGTCACACCCTTCCGGACGGACCTGCTTCGCGCAATAATATCACTACGGCCGAATCTTCCGTGACAAGCGCACTAAAAACAGACCATGGCATTTTCGCCTGAGCCTCTCTGGCATGTGCGCCACGCTACACAATTGTGCCAAAGACCATTGTGTCATGGCACACACATGGAATCAAGCTTAAAAGGGCCCTTACCTGCCGCGTCACCATAATCCTTTGATTATCAAGAAGAAAAATCATGCCGCAGGGTGCCGTGCGAGATGGCACGATTATTGTATATCTATAGTTGATTGTCCCGAGACATCTCACAGGGGAGGTTCGAACGAAGGACCCCCCTTATTTACCCCGGGCGAGCGGTGCCACGCCGGCCCCGCCGGGCCTCGGTGAACCGGGCCGTCGACGCTTCGGCCCCCAACAGTCAGGCCGGTACGATATGACCGATAAAGATAAAGCCGGAAAGATACTCCTTGTCGAAGACGACCCGCGCTCGAGGTTCATGATGCACGAGGCCCTCACGGACGCCGGGTTTAAGGTGGATAACTCCATCCACGGCAGGGACGCACTTAAAAAGGTCGGCTCCTCTTTCTACGACCTCGTTATTACGGACGTCAATATGCCGCTCTTGAACGGGTTCGAGTTCTACCGGCAGGCGGTCGCCAGCGACCCGTCCTTCAAGGAGAGGTTCCTCTTCATCAGCGGCGAGCCCCCCCGGCAGGCCGGGGACAGGCTCATATCCGAGGACAGGTTGATGCTCAAACCCTTCGGCATGGCCGAACTCATAGAGAGCGTCAAGACTTTAATGCGAAGATAGCCGGGTCTTATCGAATGGACACGAACCATAGGGACAACCGGGGAAAGGGCTTGCGGCGGCCAAAGGGCACCGCGGGAGCTGAAGGGGCGGGGCGGCAGGCCGTCATACCCAACCGCGAGCTTCTCGAACGCTTGCTCTCTTACCCCCTCAAGGAACGGGGGGTCAGGGAGACGGTGGAGGCCCTCATCGAACGGTTCGGCGGCATAAGGGGAGTGCTCGACGCCACGGGCGAGGAGCTTGGTTCGGTCAGCGGGGTGGGGGAGAATACGTCGGTATTCCTCAAGTTGATCAAGGAGGTGGCCGTCTCATACCGCAGGGAGCGGCTGAGGGGAAAGGACGCCATACGCCACTCGAGGGAGCTGCTCGAGTACCTTTGCCTGGCCACCTCCGGCGAGAAGGTGGAAAAGTTCCTCGCCGTCTACCTCAACGAGAGAAACGAGGTCATCTCCATCGAGGTCCTCTACGAGGGCGCCTTGAACGGGACGACGATATACCCGAGGAAGGCGATAGAGAAGGCCTTTGACCTCGACGCGCGGGCCGTAATCTTCGCCCACAACCACACGAGCGGAGAGGCCTGCCCTTCAGGCTCCGACGTCCGGACCATGATGGCGCTCGACCAGGCTGCGCTCTCGGTGAAGCTCATCATCCACGACCATCTTATCATCTGCAAAGACACCTACTTCAGCGCCAGGGAGAACGGATGGATCATAGGTCTTACGGCGTCCTTCAAGCGCGCGAGACGGGGCAGGGGCATTCCCGAGAGTTCCATGAGGCGATAGGCGCGCCAGGCCCGAGCTACGGCCATCCTTCCGCCGGCGCAGGTTCCGGTGCCCGATACCGCCGGTGGCGTCGCCACGGGCGAGGGGCAGGTGTGTGGGGGGGGGGGGGGGGGTGGTGTGGGAAAAAAGTGGTTGGGTTAAGGCCCGACCAT
>JBHHVK010000176.1:0-4174 GCA_046754205.1 Thermodesulfobacteriota bacterium | reverse complement strand
CGAGAACAAGACCGTCCTCGATTACTTCAAGGACGTGAGCTGGACGAACTACGGGCTCGACGTCTCCGAGCTCGACGAGCTGGTGAGGGCCCAGAAGTCCTCGGCCGCGGCCTCCCTCGGGCTCCTCAGGATAGAGGATATGCGCGAGGCCGCCGTGGCCAGGCTCAACACCCTGCTCGACCGCCCGCCCGACACGCCGATCGCAAGGGCGGCCGACCTCGACCCGGCTCCCTTCGACCACCGGCCCGAGGACCTCTATGAGTGGGCGGCCAGGTATAACGAAGACGTGAAGATAGCCGGGCTCGAGGTCGAAAAGGGGGATCTCGAAAGGAGGCTCGCCGGCTACTCCTGGATGCCGGACTTCCGCGTCGGGTTGACTTACTCCCAGATAGGGGAGCCTCCCGCGGCCATACCGGACGCGGGGGACGACGCCCTGGTCGTAAGCCTCGGCATGACCATACCCATCTGGTTTTCGAAGAACAGGGCCGCCGTGGATGAGAAGGGGTTCGCCCTCGAGGGGAGGCTCGCCGAGAGGAGCGCCGTCGTCACCGAGGTGGTCAGCAGCGTAAAGAGGACCTACTTCGACATGAGGACGTCGAGGATGGTGATGGACCTTTACGGTGGCAGGCTCATACCAGAGGCCAAGAAGTCGGTGGACTTCGCCGAGGCACGCTACAAGACGGGCAAAGAGATGCTCGCCCGCCTCCTCGAGGCCCAGAGCATGTGGATTAACTTCAGGCTCGTCTACTTCAGGGCGGTGGCCGACTACTATAAGAGCATAGCTGAGCTCGAAAGGCTCGCGGGCCGGGAGCTTCTCGATTAGCCCGTATAAGACGGTGGAGGATCTATCGATATGAAGAGAGCCGCATACATAATCGTGGGTATCATTCTCGGCGTAATCGCCGGGGGGGCCGGGGTCTACTACTTCCTGCCCGGTATCATGGGCGCCCCCCCCGCCCCCCCCGCCCCCCCCGCCGCCTCCGTGGATGGAGGCGGGGCGGACGGCGCGAAGGCCGAGAAGAAGATACTCTACTGGCAGGCCCCGATGGACCCCACCTATATCGCCGATGAGCCGGGCAAGTCGCCCATGGGCATGGACCTCGTCCCGGTCTACGAGGGCGAGGAGGATGCCTCAGAGCCGGGCACCGTGAAGATAGACCCCGTTACCGTCCAGAACATAGGCGTGAGGACCGCCGAGGTAAAGAGGATGCCCCTTTCGAGGACCGTAAGGACCGTCGGCCGGGTGGACTACGACGAGAAGCGGGTCTATATGGTCCACGCCAAGATAGACGGATGGGTCGAAAAGCTCTACTTCGACTTCACCGGGCAGGAGGTGAAGAAGGGCGACATGCTGCTTGAGTTCTACAGCCCCAAGCTCATAAGCGCCCAGGAGGAGTTTCTTCTGGCCAGGCGCTACGCCGGGGCCGTGAAAGAGGTGGGGAGAAGCTCGCTCCTGGACCTCGCCAGGAGGCGTCTCGAGCTCTGGGACGTCCCGGCCCACCAGATAGCCGAGCTCGAAGAGACGGGCCGTGCCATGAGGACCCTGCACATAGAGTCCCCGGCCACGGGCATCATAATAAAGAAGCCCGTGGTGGAGGGTTTGTACGTAAAACCGGGGACAAACCTCTACACAATAGCGGACATCTCGAAGGTATGGGTCTACGCCGACATCTACGAGTACGAGACCCCATGGGTGAAGGTCGGGCAGGCCGCCGAGGTGACCGTTCCCGCATACCCGGGCAGGGTCTTCAAGGGGAAGGTCTCTTTCATATACCCATTCCTTGAGCCGAAGACGAGGACGCTCAAGGTGAGGCTCGAATTCAAAAACCCCGGCTTCAAGCTCAAGCCCGACATGTACGTAAACGTAAAGCTCGCCTCTGTGGTGGGCAGGAGCGCCATAGCCGTTCCCAAGGAGGCCGTGCTGCTCTCCGGCGAAAGGAGCGTCGTGATGCTTTCGCGCGGCGGGGGCAAGTTCATGCCCAGGGAGGTTACTCTCGGGGTCGAGACGGAAGACCACTACCAGGTGCTTGGGGGGCTAAGCGAGGGCGATATCGTGGTGACCTCGGCCCAGTTCCTCATAGATTCCGAGGCTAAGCTCAAGGAAGCGATAACCAAGATGCTCGAGGGGAAGGGAGCGGGAGAGGCCCCGATGGACAAAGGGCCCGGTGGGGATTCGGGCATGAAGATGGACCCGGGCATGAAGATGGACCACGGCGACATGAAGGGCATGGACCATTCGAACATGGAGATGAACCATCCCGGCATGTAAGTTCGCCCGCCGGCAGGCGAGCCGCAGGTAAAGGCGAAAACAGGGATAGAGATGCTCAAGAAGGTAATAGAGTTTTCAATAAACAACCGTTTCCTCGTCATCCTCTTCACGTTCTTTCTCATCGGATGGGGCGTCTACGCCATGCGCTCTACGCCGCTCGACGCCATCCCCGACCTCTCGGACGTGCAGGTGATAATCTACACCGAGTACCCGGGACAGGCCCCGCAGGTCGTCGAAGACCAGATTACCTACCCCCTTACCACGGCGATGCTCTCCGTGCCCTTCGCCAAGGTCGTCCGCGGATATTCCTTCTTCGGCTTTTCCTTCGTCTACATCATCTTCGAGGACGGCACGGACATGTACTGGGCGAGATCCCGGGTGCTCGAGTACCTGAACTTCGTCGCCGGCCGGCTGCCGCAGGGCGTGACCCCCAGCCTCGGGCCCGACGCCACCGGCGTGGGATGGGTCTATGAGTACGCCCTCGTCGACAGGACGGGAAAGCACGACCTCGCCGAGCTCCGCTCCATACAGGACTGGTACCTCCGCTATGAGCTCCAGACAGTGCCCGGGGTCTCGGAGGTCGCCTCCATAGGCGGGTACGTGAAGCAGTACCAGGTCGAGGTAGACCCCAACAAGCTCATCGCCTTCAACATACCGCTTTCGAAGGTGAAGCACGCCATCAAGAGGAGCAATGCGGACGTGGGCGGCAAGCTCATCGAGATGGCCGAGACCGAGTTCATGGTCAGGGGGCTCGGTTACATCAAGAGCCTCGAGGACATAAGGAACATCTCCGTCGGCGTGGACTCCCGCGGCACCCCCATAACGATTCGGGACATAGGCAACGTACACCTCGGGCCGGAGCTGAGGCGCGGGCTCGTTGAATTGAACGGCGAGGGAGAGGTCGCCGGCGGCATCGTGATCATGCGTTTCGGCGAGAACGCCCTCAAGGTGATAGAGGACACAAAGCACAAGCTCGAAGAGTTGAAGGCAGGGCTCCCCGAGGGGGTCGAGATAGTCCCGGTCTACGACCGCTCCGGTTTGATCGAACGCGCCATCGAGACACTCAAGGGCAAGCTCATCGAGGAGAGCATAGTCGTCGCCGTAATCTGCGTAATATTCCTTCTCCACTTAAGGAGCGCGCTCGTCGCCATATTCACCCTGCCTGTGGGCATACTGGCGGCGTTCATCATCATGTACTATCAGGGGATAAACGCCAACATCATGAGCCTCGGAGGCATAGCCATCGCCATAGGGGCGATGATAGACGGCGCGATCGTAATGATAGAGAACGCGCACAAGCACATCGAGCGCGCCCATGAGTCGGGCGAGGATACGGACCACTGGCGGCTGGTGATGGACTCGGCGAAGGAGGTGGGCCCGGCGCTGTTTTTCAGTCTCCTCATCATAACCTTCTCCTTCATACCCGTATTCACCCTCGAGGCCCAGGAGGGGAGGCTCTTCAGCCCGCTCGCCTTCACCAAGACCTACTCCATGGCCGCATCGGCGCTCCTGGCCGTCACCATCGTGCCCATCCTCATGGGGTACTTCATCAAGGGCAGGATACTGCCGGAGAGGAAGAACCCCGTTAACAGGCTGCTGCTCTGGGTCTATACCCCGGTGGTCCGCTTCGTATTGAGGTTCAAGAAGAGTTTCATAGTGGTCGCGCTCCTCGTGCTCGTCGCCACCGTCATCCCGCTCAAGCGGATCGGCTCGGAGTTCATGCCTCCCTTGAACGAGGGCGACCTCCTCTACATGCCGACCACGCTGCCCGGGATCTCCGTGACCAAGGCGCGGGAGCTGCTCCAGCAGACGGACAAGATAATAAAGTCCTTCCCCGAGGTACAACAGGTCTTCGGCAAGGTCGGCCGCGCCGAGACCGCCACGGACCCGGCCCCGCTTTCGATG
>JBHHVK010000175.1:0-4200 GCA_046754205.1 Thermodesulfobacteriota bacterium | reverse complement strand
ACCTTGAAGCCGCCGGCCAGGGCCTCGGTGGTCATCCAGATGTCTATCCCGAACCGCGCCACGTGGGTCTCCCAGACGTCCTGGTTGAGGTAGAAACCGGCGAGGGCGCCCGAGAAGCCGAAGTCGCCGCCGATGGGCTGGCGGATGCGTTGTCCGTACAGGGCCCTGGTCATGGGGTAGACTATGGAGTTGGTGATGGTGCCGTCGTACTTGTGCCTGCTGTAAAGGGGGGCCACGAAGTCGAACCCCTCCTTGAGGACCGGGGCCAGGAGAAGCTCGATCCACTCGGGCGTAATCGACCGGAGGTCCGCGTCCACTACGCAGCAGGCCGCGGCATCGAGCTCCACGGCGCGAGCGAATATCATCCTGAAGGCGCTCCCCTTGCCGGGTATGCCGTCGTAGGGGACGCTTATCCTGTGGGCCTGGTAGACCGGGTGGGAGATGAACATGGCGGCGTGATCATAGGTGGCGGCCTTCACCACCTCGGGGGTCCCGTCCACCGACCCTCCGTCCGAGTTTATCACGACCGCGCGCCTGTCCGGGAAATACTTGGCGAGCCCGGCCTCGACGGCCTTCACCACGTGGCCTATGGTGGCGGCGTTGTTGTAGCTCGCGATGCCCACGAGTATGTCCACCTTGTCCAGGGCGGGTGCCATCGTATGCAGGGAAGCCTCCATGCGCTCAGCCCTCGACCGCGATTATCTGAACATCCATGACGTTGGTGCCGGTGGGGCCTGTCTTCAGGTGAAGCGACCCGCCGGCCTCGGCGTCGAGCCGCTCGAAGAAGGTATAGGAGTCGCTTTCTTCGAGGAACTTCGAGGGGTCGAGCCCGTGGGCCCTCGCAAGCCGGGCCGTACCGCCGTCCACCACGGCGCCTGCCGCGTCGGTGGGGCCGTCCGTGCCGTCCGTGCCGGCCGAAAGGAGTGTAACCCCCTCCATGCCCTCGACCTCGAGGGCGAAGGCGAGGGCGAGGTGCTGGTTTCTTCCGCCCATCCCCCCTCCCCTGACCTCCACCGTGGTCTCGCCGCCCGAGATGAGGCAGAGCGGCGGCCCCCCCGGCCCCCGTCCGCCCTTCGCCTCGGCGGCGCTCCGTGCGAGGCCGCTTGCGGCCGACTCCACGTCGCCGTCGAGCTCTGCCGTTACCACCCTGGCCTCGAAGCCGAGGGCGGCGGCCCTTTCCCGCGCCGCCTCGAGCGCCCCGGCCAGCGAGGCCACGACGAGGTTTTCGGTCTTCCGGAAGAAGGGTTCCGCGCCCTTCGGGGTCTCTTCCTCCTCGCCGCGCGCCCCCCTTTCGAGAAAGTCGACAACGGACCGGGGGACCCTGCCGCCGAGGCCGTACCTTTCGATGACCCCGATGGCGTCGGCGAAGGTCGTAGCGTCGGGCACGGTCGGGCCCGAGGCGATTACGTCGAGGCGGTCTCCGATGACGTCCGAGACGATGAGGGTGAGGAGCGTGGCCGGGTGGGCGAGGCGGGCGAGACGACCGCCCTTGACGCGCGAGATGTGCTTCCTTACGGCGTTAAGCTCCGCTATGTCGGCCCCGGCGTCCATCACCATCCTCGTCGTCTCCTTCATTTCATCGAGCGAGACCCCGCGGGCGGGCGAGACGAGAAGGGCCGAGCCGCCGCCCGAGAGGAGACAGACCACGAGGGAGCGGTCGCCGGCCCCTTCGAGGAGCCCCGTTATCATCCGCGTCCCCTCGACGCCCGAGGCGTCCGGAAGCGGATGCGCCGCCTCGACCTGCTTTATATCGGCGCCCCCGCCGAGGGGTTCCCCGTGGCCGTACTTGACTATTATGACCCCGTCCGTGACCCTGGAGCCGAGTATCCCGGCGGCCGCACCGGCCATCCGCGCCGCGCCCTTGCCCGCGCCCACGACAAGGACGTGGTCGAAGGCGTCAAGGTCGTAGGAGGCGCGGCCCGCCCTGAGGGCGGTGCCCGCAACGGTCACGTGCCTTCGGACCGCCTGGCCGGGGTCTGCGGCGGCGAGGGCCGCGCCGAAGATATCGACGAGCTTATCTTTCAACTTTCCCCAGCAGGTCGACCACAAAGGCGTTCCACCCGAAGGGGCCGATACCCGGGGCCCTGACGAGCCCGTCCACCTCTATGGCGGAGTCGTAGCACCCCCCCACCTTCTGGACTATGACGGCGATGTCGACGGCCTCGAGCAGCGGGATGTCGTTATGGGTGTCTCCGATCCCCACGGTCGTGACCCTCCGGCCGGCCTTCGCGTAGAGCCCCTTCAGGACCTCCACGGCCTTGCCCTTGTCGTTTGCACCGAGCATGTGGTGGAACCTGTCGCCCCTGTTCCACCTGAACCCCGCATCCTCTATGGCCTGGAGGAATACCCGTTCCGAGCCGCCGGGGTCTATGGCGAAGGGCTCGTCGAAGTCCCTCCGCCTTGCGAGCTCCGCCTCCTCGGTGGAGAGCCCGGCGGCTATGGCCACGTCCCTCGTGTCCATGTCGCCGAAGCCGGTGGCGCCTATCCCCGTCCTCTCCTGTATCTCCCTGAAGGCCTTCCTTATGTCGGCGTAGGCGGCGCCGAGGGTGATGGCCTCGTAGCCGTCAGGGGTCTTCTCTCCCGCCTCGAAGGGGAAGTAGCCCTCGGGGATGAAGACCCCCCCTCCGTTTTCCGAGATGAAGGGGTCGGTGTTGGCGAGGAGCCCCCGGTAATACTCTATCTCGGCCCTGGTCTTGCTCGAGCAGAGGACCAGCGGCACCCCAAGCTCGCGTATCAGTCCGAGCGCGGGCAGCGCCGGGTCGAAGGAGTACGTCGCGGGGTCGAGCAGCGTGCCGTCCATGTCGGAGATTATGATGTAGTTTTTGTCCATATTCACCTCATCGCATTGAGTATAGCAGAAGCATGCTCAAACAGAAAGCCACCACGAGGGCCACGGCGTCCCACCCTATCCTGAGGAACGTCTTGCTCTGTACCCTGAAGATGAGCGCGACCACCGCGATGCCGGTCATTATCTCGGCCATGAGCGCCGTGGCCGTGTGGGACGTCGAGACGTCGAGCAGCAGCGGGCCCTTGCGGTAGACGATGTCGTCGACGGCCACCACCATGATGTTGAAGAGGTTGCTGCCGAAGAGGTTGGCGATGGCCATGTCCGCGGCACCTATCCTGAGGGCGCTTATGGAGACGACGAGCTCGGGGAGCGACGTGGTAAGGCCCACGAAGAAGGTGCCGACGAAGCTCGTGCCGAGGCCCGTGGCCACGGCTATCCTTTCGGCCAGGAAGGGCAGGAGGGTCGCGGCCACTATTATCACCAGGGCGCTTATGGAGTACTTCCAGACCGCCTCGCCGAGCGTTACGTCTTCGTACCGGGAGGCCACGACCGCCTCCTCCACGAACTCGACAATCCTCCGCTTCTGGAAGAGGAAGGCGCTCCTTATGGCCACGAAGTAGATGAGTATTATTATGGGCGTGTAGAAGCCGACGCCGTAGAAGGACGGGATCACCGGGCCGGCGAGGATGGAGACGCCGACGATGGATATGAGTATTATGCCGAAACCGGCCGAAAGGGTGTGGCCCTGGTCGGCGCGGGAGAATAGGGGCGCCGGGCCTGCGAGCAGGTCCATGAGCGCTATGAGGGCGATGTTGAAGACACAGCTGCCGAGCACGTCGCCGAGGGCTATGTCAGGCACGTTCGCCACCGTAACCGAGCTTACGCCGTTTACGAGCTCGGGCAGGCTGGTGACCGAGGCCATTAGTATCAGCCCTATCCACGCCCTCCCGAGCCCCACCTTCTCGGCGATTACGTCGCCGTAGATGGAGAGGTAGGTGCCGGAGACCACTATGGCGGCGGCGCAGAGGACGAACTGGAGGAATATGGCGAGCATCTTGACCCCTGTATGAAAGTCCTCTTACGGATGATACCGGGGGCCGGCGGGCCGTTGATGCATTATTTCGGCCCGGCCGGGGGGTCCGTATCAGATAAAACTCCCCGGTCTGCGGCGCTCAGCCCACCTCGGCGAGCTCGAGTCTCCCCTCCCAGCGGGCCTTCAGCACCTCCCTTACGCACTCGCCCTCGGGCCCGGCGAGCCCGGGGTTGGCCTCCATGAACCTCGCGGCCTCCTCGCGCGCGGCCTTGAGCACCGCAAGGTCCGCCAGCGCGAAGGAGAGCCTGAAGTCCGGCAACCCCGACTGCCTGGTGCCGATGAAGTCCCCTGGGCCCCTTATCTTGAGGTCCTCCTCGGC
>JBHHVK010000174.1:0-4204 GCA_046754205.1 Thermodesulfobacteriota bacterium | reverse complement strand
CGGCGTGGTTTACTATCTGGTCCATGCTCATGGGCATGAAGTCCACCCTCATGTGGACGAGGATGGGGCGCATCCCGGCGAGCGCCGCGCCTATGGCCACCCCGGTGATGCCGTTCTCGGCAAGCGGGCTGTCCATGACGCGCTGCGGGCCGAACTCCCTGTGCAGGTCCTTTGTGGTGCCGAAGACCCCGCCCGGGTCGTCTATGCCCTCGCCGATGAGGAATACCCCGGGGTCCGAGGCGAGCATCTGGCTCTGGGCCTCGCGGAGGGCCTCGCGATAGGTAATCCCGCGGAGGTCCTTCCAGTTCGCGGCCTTCTCGAAGTCCTCTCTGTTGCCGTATATCTTTGTCCAGGGCATCCGGCGGTTTCCTCTCAGTCCCTTGACTTACCGGGTTGATTTAATCCATCGGCGGCGTGGGTGGGGTTTGCCTCAGGCGCGCACTATCGGTAGACGTCCCTGTAGAGGTCCTCCGGCAGCGGCTCGGGGCCTGCGAGGGCGAACTCGATGGCCTCGTCTATCTCCCGTGATATGTCGGCCGTGGTCCGTTCTATATCCGCCTCGGTTATGACGCCCTCGGCGAGGAGCCTTGCCCTGAGCCCCTTTATCGGGCACTTTTCCTTCCAGTCGTCGAGCTCCTCGGCGGGCCTGCACCCCTTCGGGTGGTCCTCGTCGGGCCCCACGTGCCCCTTCCACCTGTAGGTCACCGCCTCTATGAGCGACGGCCCGCCCCCGCTCCGCGCCCTTTCGACGGCCTCGGCGGCCTTCCTGTAGACCTCTACGGCGTCGTTGCCGTCTATGCAGACCCCGTGGGCGTCAAATGCCGCCGCGCTGTCAGAAATCCGACACATCGGTTGGCGCGCTGACTGCGGCGAGTTGGTGGCGTAGAAGTTGTTCTCGCATACGAATACCACCGGGAGCCTCTTGAGGGCAGCGAAATTGAAGGATTCGTAGAAAACACCCTCGTCGTAGGCGCCGTCTCCGAAAAAGACAACGGAGACCCGTCCGTCATTTCTTAATTTAGTTGCAAGGGCCGTGCCAACGGCGAGCGGGATGCCGCCGCCCACTATCGCCGTCGTCCCGGGTATCCCCCGCTCCGTGTCCACGAGGTGCATGGAGCCTCCCTTGCCGCCGCTGCACCCCGTGGTCCTGCCGTAGAGCTCGGCCATGATGGGCCCGAGCGGGGTCCCCTTTGCTATGCAGTGGCCGTGGCCCCGGTGGGTCGAAAAGAGCCAGTCCTCCTTTTCGAGGTTGGCGCAGACCCCGGCCGCGATGGCCTCCTGTCCTATGCACAGGTGCACCGGGCACTTCATCTCCTGGGCCGGGTACAGCTCCACTATCTTCTCCTCGAAGAGCCGTATCCGGTACATCGTCTCAAGGAGACCCGTCAGGGTCTCGGCCGGGAGCGTCCTGTCCTTTACCTGCATGTCGCGCCTACCCTCTAAATGAAGTTGACGTGGGCCCTGGGGCGCTTCAGCTCCCAGAGGTACCTGTTTACCTCGTCCATGCGGCAGTTCTTCCTGCATTCGCTCGTGTCGAGCTCCCGGGCCACGAATTCCATCACCCGCTTGCGCCGTTCGCCCTTCCATATCTCCTCGAAGGTATTGTCGTGGATGTTGCCCAGGAGGAACCGGTCGTCCCCGAGGTAGGCGCTGCAGGCCCAGACGCCCCCGCCCGAGTCTATATAGCTCCAGAAGGGGAGCGCCAGGCATCTCGTGTACCCGCGCTCGCCCTGCTCGAGCTTGCGCATGGCGTTGGACCTGAATATCACCTCGAAGTTCTCGTCGTTGAACCTGCGGAGCTCTTCGTCGAGCTTCATGTGGCTCGAATAGCTGAACCCCTCGTACTCGTGCGTGATGGACTTCAGGTGCTGGGAGTAGGACTTGATGACGAGGTAGTCGGCCCCGGTCTCCTTGGCCACCCTCGCAAGGGTCGTAGCCTCGTCGGCGTTCTCGGGCAGGAGTATCATCTGCATGCCGATGGTCGTGGCCGCCCCGAGCCTCTTTTTCCTCTCCACGGCCTTTCTGATGTTCTCGAGCACCCTGTCGAAGTCCTCTTCTTTTGTCCTGTGAATACTCGCGTAGGTCTCCCTCGTGCCGGCGTTGAAGCTCACCTTGATCCACGTTATGGCGGCGAGCGCCTCGTCGGTTACCCGGTCGTCGAAGAAGACGCCGTTTGAGGTGATGGCGACGTCTATGCCCGACCTCTTCGTATGGGTTATGACCTCGACGAGGTCCTTGTGGAGGAAGGGCTCGCCCTCCCCGGCGTACATGATGGACTTGAGCCCGAGGCGCGCGAGCTCGGTGAGCCGCTCCTTGAGAAGCCCGGTTTCGAGGCTGCGGGGCCGGTACTCCATGTAGTCGAGCCCGCAGTAGGTACACCTGTGGTTGCAGGCGCCTATGGGGGAGACCTCCATGTAGATGGGGTAGATATCGCCGCCGGAGATCCAATCCGAGACGCGGTCCACATGGTAGATGAGCTTGTGAGAGTCTATTCTGTACTGGTCCATGCTATCCTAATCGGTAACATACTTTTTTAGTTTAGCATAATTATATGGGCGATGGTAAGTTTTTAATTTAAATTTAATCCTGATTTTTCAGTGTATTAACCCTCCCGGGAGTATTTACTACACATTGTAGAATAGAATCTGCTATAATAAAAACACTACGTGCGGCAGTTCAAAAAATGACTCACTCGGGAGGGAAAGATGGCTGTAGATCCAATATGCGGCATGGAGGTGGAGCCGGACAAGGCCGCGGCGGCGAGCGAGTACGGAGGGGCGACCAAATACTTCTGCAGCACGAGGTGCAAGGAGAGGTTCGAGGCCGACCCGGAGGCCGCGCTCGCCCCGGCCGAGGAGCCCCGTGAGGAGAAAGGGGAGGCCGAAGGGCGGGCCCCGGCAGGGGAGCCGGGCCCCGGGGACAGGGGGCTAAAGACGGTCGACCTGCCCGTAACCGGCATGAGCTGCGCCTCCTGCGCTGCGAAGATAGAGAAGGGCCTTTCGGGCCTCGGCGGCATCCGCAGGGCGAGCGTCAACTTCGCTACCGAGCGGGTGAGCATAACCTACGACCCGGCCGCGGTCGAGCTCGACGGGTTCGTCGAGACCATCAGGGACCTCGGCTACGGGGCCGGGGTCGAGAGGATAACGCTCCCTGTTACCGGCATGAGTTGCGCCTCCTGCGTCGATAAGATAGAGGGTGCGCTCGGCGCGCTCGGCGGCGTCGTCCAGGCCTCGGTGAACTTCGCGACCGAAAAGGCCACCGTAGACTACATCCCGACCATCGTCGGCGTCGACGACATGGTCAGGGCCGTAAGGGGCGCCGGCTACGACGCGGTCGTGGCCGGGGTCGAGGAGGACCTCCTCGAAAGGGAGGAGAAGGCGAGGCGCCAGGCCTTCTCCGCCTTGAGGACGAGGCTCATCGTTGGAATATTCCTCACCGCCCCCATCTTCGTCCTTACCTATCCCGGGTTCTTCGGCCTTACGGGCGTCCTCGACATCTCCAGACAGACCTATTTCCTCCTCATGTTCATCCTCGCCACCCCTGTGCAGTTCTGGTGCGGCAAGAGGTTCTATACCGGCGCCTACGGCGCGGCCAGGCACGGGACAACGGACATGAACACGCTCATCGCCGTCGGCACATCGGCGGCCTACCTCTACAGCATCACGGCCACCTTCATGCCCGGCTTCTTCGAGGCCAGGGGTTTCGAGCCCGCGGTCTACTTCGACACGGCCGCGGCCATAATAGTGCTCATACTCCTCGGCCGCCTCCTCGAGGCGAGGGCCAGGGGGCAGACATCCGAGGCGATAAAGAAGCTCATGGGGATGCAGGCCAAGACGGCGAGGGTCGTGAGGGAGGGCGCCGAAGTCGACATACCCATAGAGGATGTTGAGGCCGGGGACATAGTGGTGGTAAGACCCGGGGAGAAGATACCCGTCGACGGGGAGATAATCGAAGGCTACTCCTCGGTGGACGAGTCCATGATAAGCGGCGAGTCCATGCCCGTGGAGAAGAAGGTGGGCGACGGGGTCATAGGGGCCACCATGAACAAGACCGGCTCTTTCAGGTTCCGGACCACGAAGGTGGGCCGTGAGACGGCCCTGGCCCAGATAATTAAGATGGTCGAGGATGCCCAGGGCTCCAAGCCCCCGATAGCGAGGCTCGCGGACCTCATCGCGAGCTACTTCGTGCCCGTCGTCATAGGCAT
>JBHHVK010000173.1:0-4214 GCA_046754205.1 Thermodesulfobacteriota bacterium | reverse complement strand
GCCGAGGCCAAGACGACCTTCGCCGAGATGTTCCAGAAGAACTACCGCCTCATGACGGACCAGGAGAAGAAAGAGGCCGTAGCGCGCCTCGAGAAGCGTTATACCGAGGAGTACGGCAAGAAGGTCGTCGTAGACGACGTCCCGGCCGAGAAGGACGTGCTCTACGGGTACGCCCTCAACATACAGAAGTGCATCGGCTGCAGGAGGTGCGTGCACGCCTGCGTCAAGGAGAACAACCAGTCGCGCCACAACCCGGAGATACAGTGGATACGCGTCATCAAGATGGAGAAGGGCAACTTCTTCAAGGATAAGATGGACCAGGGGTACCCGAATGGCTACGGCATCCAGGTGGGCGGGAACGCCTACGAGAACGCCGGGTACGTGCTCGAGGGCGAGCACTACTACGAGCCTGAAAAGGTCCCGGAAAAGGACCACTTCTATTTCCCCATGCAGTGCATGCAGTGCGAGAAACCGCCCTGCGTCAAGGTCTGCCCAGTGAGGACCACCTATCGCGACCCCGACGGCATAGTGGTCATCGACTACAACTGGTGCATAGGCTGCAGGATGTGCATGGGCGCCTGCCCCTACTGGGCGCGGCGCTTCAACTGGGGTGAGCCCAACCTGCCCAAGGAGGATCTGAACCCGAAGACGCACTACCTCGGCAACCGGCCCCGCATGAAGGGCGTCGTCGAGAAGTGCACCTTCTGCATCCAGAGGCACAGGAGGGGAAGGTACACCTCCTGCGTGGAGGTCTGCCCCGTGGGCGCGAGGAAGTTCGGCAACCTCCTCGACCCCGAGAGCGAGGTCCGCAGGATCCTCGAGAAGAAACGCGTATTCAGGGTCAAGGCGGAGCTCAACACATACCCGAAGTTCTTCTACTTCATAGACTGAGAGGGGAGCGATGGACTTCATAAAAAAGCTCGTCAGTTTCGGCATAGACTCCTTCCTGTACGTCATCAAGGGGGGGCCGAAGTTCTACATATGGATGCTCTTCCTCCTTTGCCTCATCGCCTTCGGGATGTACGGGGCCTTCCAGCAGCTCACAAAGGGCATGATAGTCACCAACCTCACCGACCAGGTGAGCTGGGGCATGTACATAGCGAACCTCGTCTTCCTCGTCGGCGTGGCCGCGGCCGCAGTGACCATCGTCTTCCCCTCCTACGTCTGGAAGCACAAGCAGATGAAGGAGGTGGTGGTCATAGGCGAGATGCTCGCCATCTCGGCCGTTACCATGGTCATCCTCTTCGTCCTCGCCCACATGGGCAGGCCCGACAGGCTCTGGCACATCTTCCCGAGCTTCCTGCCTCCCTTCAGGGGCATATTCAACTGGCCCAACTCCATGCTCGCCTGGGACGTCCTCGTCCTCAACGGGTATCTCGTCCTCAACCTCATAGGGGGCTTCTACTACCTCTACAAGAAGTACTCCGGCGGAGAGGTCAACCACACCTTCTACATGCCGCTGGTCTATATTTCCATAGTCTGGGCCATATCCATCCACACGGTCACGGCGTTTCTAATCAACACCATGCCGGCGCGCCCCATGTGGTTCCATGCGCTCATGCCGATAAAGTTCATCGTCACCGCCTTCTCGGCCGGGCCGGCGATGATAATAATCGCCTTCATGATAATTAAGAAGAACACGGCGCTCAAGGTAAAGGACGAGGTCTTCCATCTCCTAAGCCAGATAATGGGCTTCTGCCTCGCCATATCGCTCTTCCTCATACTCTCCGAGGTGGTGACCGAGTACTACCCCGCCACCGAGCACTCCTACTCGCTCCAGTACCTCATAACGGGCATGCACGGCCTGAACATGCTGGTGCCGTGGTTCTGGGCCTCGATAATATTCATGGTGGTGGGCTTCTTCATACTCATCATCCCCAGGTTGAGGACGGACCTGAAGTTCTGGCTGCCGCTCGCCTGCGTGCTCATCTTCGTCGGCATATGGATAGACAAGGGGATGGGGCTTGTCATCCCGGGACACATCCCCTCTCCCATAGGCGAGTTCTCCGAGTACTATCCCTCGGCCATCGAGATCATGAACTCCCTGGGCAACTGGGCCATAGGGATCTTCCTCTTCACCATCCTTGCCAAGGGCGCCGTGGGGGTGCTCACCGGGGAGGTGAAGTACGAGAAGGACTGGGAGCCCATCGTCCGCGGCGAGGCCGCCACAGAGACGAACGAGGGGGTGTGACGATGAAAAGACTTGCAAGATACCTGCTCTGCATGACGGTCCTGGCGGCCGCGGCCATGGCCCCCGCCGCGGCCTGGGCAGGGCCAGAGGAGGCGGGGACGCGTTACAAGGCTGGGTACGGAGGCGCCCCCGGCCCCGCCGACTGCTTCGAGAGCCGCGAGGGATACACCTCGGCCACCGTCAAGGAGATCGCCCCGGGCGTGCCCGACATCAGGTGCTCGCCGGCCACGGGAGGCGTCATCTACTGGGTGGACCCCTTTACCGGGACCATACCCATGGGCAAGATGGAGCAGGAGGCCGACTACAGCCACTCCTCGGCCGTGGTGAGGCCGAGGATAGACCACCTCAACTACTACCCCTGCACCATGTGCCACAACGGGACGGTCGTCCCCTACCCGAAGAACAAGCAGCCGCGCCTCATAAACATGCACCAGGACATAGTGGCCAATTCGCTCGACCTCAAGCACGGCCGGGGGGAGATATGGTGCCTCGACTGCCACAACCCGAGAAACCGCGACACCCTCATAGACCACCGCGGCAGGGAGGTCAGCTTCAACCAGCCCCAGAAGCTCTGCGGCAAGTGCCACGGCCAGATATTCCAGGACTGGCGCGACGGCATACACGGTAAACGCATAGGCGAATGGAAGAGGGACGGGAAGAAGAGGTGGTGGGTATGCACCGAGTGCCACAACCCCCACACCGTCCAGGTGAACAGGTTCGAACCCATCGCACCCGAGCCGCCGCCGGCCCTGCCCAAGACCATGAAGAACGCCGACCACGAAAGGGGCCACGGCGCCGAGGGGCACTGAGGGCGCCTGACCGGGGACGGCCCGGTTAAAGGGGCCCGGTCAGGAGGCCCGGAGAAAAGGGCTTTCCTTACGAGACTTACGGGATCCACCAGGTGGGTGGTCTCTGTAGACCCTGTCAGCAGGCGAGCCTGCTGACAGGGTTTTTTTTGTCCCTCCCTTTTTGCCGTCATCTTTTCTGCTATACTTTCTTGGGTGGCTTCAAGTCTTCTGTAAAAACTCGCGTTGGTCCGGGAGGGCCGGGGATGGGCGACAAGAGAAGTGTCACAAGAAGGGGCTTTCTTGCATTCCTGACTGCAGCGGCCGCGTCCCTCGGGGCCGTGGGAGCGGGCCTGTCCGCGGTACCCTTCATAAGGGCCATGAGCCCCACGCGGGACCTCCTCGCCACGGGGGTGATGGAGGTGGAAATCGGGGACGTGGCCGAAGGGGGCCTCAAGACCGTCCTCTGGAGAAAGCAGCCAGTCTTCATCGTAAGGCGCACCATGGAGATGATAAGGAGCGCCGGCGAGCTCGACCCGGAGGCCCTCGCCGACCCGGCCACGCCGCGGGAGAGGAGCAAAAGGCCCGACCTCTTCGTGGCGATAGGCATCTGCACCCACCTCGGGTGCATCCCGAGGTTCATGCCCGAGGGGCTCCCCGGGCTCGCAACCCCGGGGTTCTACTGCCCCTGCCATGGTGGAAAGTACGACACCCTCGGCAGACGCCTCGGCGGCCCCCCGCCCGAAAACCTTCACCTCGTTCCCTACGAGATAGTAAGCGACACCCGGCTTGTCATAGGCACCGAGACCTTCTCGGGCTACGGCGAAAACGTAAGGAAGGTCGAAGACCTCCCCGGGGCGTAGCCGGCCCGGGCAGGGGGGGCAAGAGGGGGTGCGGGGGGTGTCGGCCTCCAATCCCTGGAGCAGGCGGTAAACCCGTACTCAAGGGGGGAAGATGTTCAGGCGGACCGTGGAATGGATGGACGAGAGGTTCCCCCTTTCGGAGTTCATCGAAAGGCATGTGACGGGCTATCCCACGCCGAGGAACCTCACGTACCTATGGAACTTCGGCTCCCTTGCCGGGGCCTTCTTCGCCCTCCAGGTCGTAACCGGCGTATGGCTCGCCATGTACTACAAGCCGGACACGGGGCTCGCCTTCGGCAGCGTTCAGCACATAATGAGGGACGTGCACTGGGGCTGGCTCATACGGTACCTCCACGCCCTCGGGCCCACGGGCCT
>JBHHVK010000172.1:0-4283 GCA_046754205.1 Thermodesulfobacteriota bacterium | reverse complement strand
CGTCCCAGACGCTCTCGATGGGGCGCTTGAAGCGGGCCAGGAGCTCGAGGGTCAGAAGCGCCGCGTGTCCCTCGTTCATGTGGTACTTCTTTATCCTGAACCCCAGGGCCTTGAGCATGAGCACGCCGCCTATGCCGAGGACCACCTCCTGCTTGAGCCTGTATCTATCGTCCCCGCCGTAGAGATGGTCGGTTATCTTGCGGTCCTCGGGGGTGTTTTCCGGGATGTCGGTGTCGAGGAAGAAGATAGGGACCTTTCTCTCCTCGCACCCCTCTATGTTGTAGACCCAGGCGCCGACCGTGACGTCTCTGCCCTCTATCTTCACCCTTATCCTCGTGGGCAGGAGCGTCATGTGCTCCGCCGGGTCCCACTCCTCGGGGTGCTCTATCTGCTTTCCGTCGCCGGTGAGCTCCTGGCGGAAGAACCCTTTCCTGTACAGCAGCGTTACGGCCACCATGGGCAGGTGGAGGTCTGCGGCGCTTTTTATGGTGTCTCCGGCGAGGACACCGAGGCCGCCGGAATAGGTGGGGATGGAGTTCTTGAAGCCTATCTCCATCGAAAAGTAGGCTATCTTGGGCTCATCGGTGAGACCCTGTATGTACTTTACCATGTAACGCGCTCCATATGATGGTGAACCATGCCGGCCAAGGGCCCTCGAAAGACCTTAAACTTCCGGCGAAATATCCGAACATATAATACCCGTCCGGTCCGTGCCGCCGGGGGGAGGTGGGGCACTCAATTATACATAAATGGACGGGTTTATCAATAGGGCTTTTGCGTGGGTTTGACGGCGTCCGGGTCCGGGTGACCCCGGATACTGCGCCGCCCGCCGCGCCCGGGCTATAATATCACCCATAATATCTTGTGATATACTTTATCTTGTGCCGGAGCTTCAGTACATGTCCCTCAAGAGATACATAACGCGGGTCCTTCCGGGCGCGGTGGCCTTAGCGGCGATGGCCGCGGCCCTGGCGTCCTGTTCTTCAGTACGAACCCCCGCCGCCGTGGAAGGGTCCCGCCCGGTCGGGTCCGCTTCGACCGTCCTGCCGGACCCGGCCGGGTGTCCCGCCAACCCCGGGGCGTGCATCAAGCGCGCCGTGAGCGAGCGGGCGCGGGGCGACGAACGGGCGGGCGCGCGGACGCTCGAAGGGGTCATCGCCTCGCGGCCGGGGACGGTCTGGGCGGCGCGCGCGGCGTTTCTGCTCGGCAGGATCCGGCTCGCATCCCCGAAGCGCCCCTCCCCGGACTCCGACACGGCGGCCCTCTTCCGGCTCTCCGAGACCGGCGGGCTCGGCCACATGGGCGACTACTTCCTCTTCTACGAGGCGCGCTCTCTTGCGGCCGCCGGCGACCACCTGGCCGCGGCCAGCGCCTGGGGCCGTGTGCTCGACGAGTACCCGGACTCGCTCCTTTTGCCTGAAGCGGAGTACCTCAGGGCGGTCTCGCTGGAGAGTGCCGGAGAGGCCCCGGCCGCGGAGGCGGCCTACAGGGCCTACGCGGCCAGGCACCCCGGCCACGGCGACGTGGCGGACGCGCTTTTGAGGTTGGCCACCCTCTCGCTCGACACCGGGGGGGGCGGGGTCAAGGAGGCGGCAGGCGCGATTAGAAAGCTCCTTGTGGACCATCCGGCCGACCCTGCGGCAAAGGGGGCCGAGGGGCTGCTCGAAAGGCTCAGGGCCGCCGGAGGCGGCGAGGTGGAGCTTACCGGCAGGGAGCGCTACATAAGGGCCGAAAACCTCTTCGACGCCGCCATGTTCGAAGAGGCCGCCGTGGAGTTCACCGCCCTCGCCGAGGACCAGGGGAGCGGGTACGCCAACAGCGGCGCCATAAGGCTCGCCGACTGCCTCGTCCGTCTCAAGCGCTACGGCGAGGCCGAGGACCTCATGGCCGAATACCTCGAAGGTGAAAACCCCGTAAGGGAGCTTGACGCCCTTGGTCTGCTGGCCCTCTCGCGCCTCCGGCAGGGCGATACCGGCGGGCTCGAGGCGGCGGCGGAAAGGCTTGCGAGGAGTTACCCCCGGAGCGGGGCGACCGCGAGGGCGCTCCTCTTTACGGCGAGGAGCTACGAGCGCGGCGGTGAAAGCGGCCGGGCAGTCCGGGCCTACAGGCGCATCATCGGTGAGCTGGCCGGCGGGCCGAACGGATGGGCCGCCGAGGAGGCCCGGTGGTCCATAGGCTGGATATACTACACCTCGGGCAGGTACTGGGAGGCGTTGAACCTCTTTGGCGAATCCGTCGAAAAGGGCCTTTCGGCCTCCGCACGGGACCGCTTCCTCTACTGGGGCGGAAGGAGCGCCGAGAACTTCGGGCTCGCTGACCGGGCGGGCGAGCTCTACGGCAGTCTCTGCGGCGACCACCCCCGGGGCTACTACTGCCTGATGGCCACGGAGCGGCTCGCCGGGCTCTTCGGGCCTTCGGAAGGGGTCTCCGAAATCGCGCCCTTCGCCCCCCCGGCCCTCGGGGCGTCGGGACTTTCGGCCGGCCGTGGGCCCGAGCCGTCGAAGAGCTTCATGTCCGACAGGCACTATCTCGCCGCAAGGGAGCTTCTGGGGCTCGGGCTCGACGCAGAGGCCGCCGAGGAGCTGACCTTTCTCGTGAAGAGGCACGCCAGGGACAAGGGGGCGCTCGCCAGGCTCGCCGGGCTTTTTTACGCCTCGGGGGACTATTACCGCGCCTTCAGGGTCTACCGTAACAACGTCTACGGCCTTGTCGTCTCCGCCCAGGACGGCCTCCACGGGGAGCTCACCCCGCCGGAGTTCTCCTATCCCCGCGCCCTTGTGGAGCGGATAAGGGGGATAGCGCCCGAGGCCTTCGCCGACCCCTACCTCGTCGCCGCGGTGATAAGAGAGGAGTCCACCTACAACCCGGGGGCGGTTTCGAGGACCGGGGCCGTGGGGCTCATGCAGATTATGCCTTCAACGGGCCGCTACATCGCCGGCAGGCTCGGGGTCGAGCCCTTCACCAGGGATGACCTCCTCGACCCGGATACCAACATACGTTTCGGGGCTTGGTACCTCGGGCACCTCTGGCGGAGGTTCGACCATAACGTCATACTGACCGTGGCCGGGTACAACGCCGGGCCCGGTGCGGTCTCACGGTGGGTCGCAACGCTTCCCGCTGACCCTGACGTCTTCATCGAGTCCATACCCTACTCGGAGACCCGCAACTACGCCAAGAAGGTCCTGGCGAGCTACTCCGGCTTTCTCAGGGCCTCGGGTGCGCGCGGCGAGGGGACCTTCGCCCTCCCGTCGCTCGTTGGAAAGGCCGCTCGCGCCGCGGGCGGCGGCTGAAGGTCCCGGCCGCCTCCGTTGAATTCGGTTGCCTTTGAGCGCCGCAGGGGCTAAATTTCATACATGGGCCCCTGGACCTCGATAATACTCGCCGCATTCCTCGCCATCCTCGCCTTCGGGTACCTCCTCGATTACCTGAACATAAGGCACCAGGCCCGTAGCCCCGGGTCCATACCCGGGGAGTTCGCCCCCTATGTCGACGTGGACGTCCTTGCCAGGGCCGAAGGGTATGCGGCCGAAAACGCCCGCTTCGGCGCCGTGGCGTCCATTTACGACAACGCCATACTCGTGGGTTTTGTCTTCGGCGGCGGGTTGGTGCTCTATGACCGCTGGATCGCCTCCCTCGGGCTCGGCTTCGCCGCCGGCGGCGTGGTCTTCTTCCTGCTGCTTCTCCTCGGCCGCGCGGTCCTCTTCGTACCCTTCGGCCTCTACCGCGTCTTTGTGATTGAAAGGCGCCACGGCTTCTGCTCCATGACCCCGGGGCTCTGGGTGAGCGATTTCCTGAAGTCCACGGCCATCTCCATGGTGCTCGCCTCGGCGGCCGCATACGGGGGGCTCCTGATCGTACAGGCGAGCCCAACGCTCTGGTGGCTCTGGCTCTGGGCCTTCTTTCTCGCCGCGAGCCTCCTGGTCATGTACATCTCCCCCCGCGTGATAGAGCCGCTCTTCAACCGCTTCACCCCGGTGGACGACCCGGCCCTCGTAGAGGCCGCGAGCGACCTCATGGCCAGGGCCGGCATCAGGGTGGCGAAGGTCTTCAAGATGGACGCGTCTCGGAGGACCGGGCACACCAACGCCTACTTCGCCGGGCTCGGCAGGACGAAAAGGATCGTCCTCTATGACACGATACTCGAAAAACTCGACAGAGAGGAGGTCCTCTCGGTGCTCGCCCACGAGGCGGGCCACTGGACCGGACGCCACCTCGTAAAGCGCCTCGCGGTCATGGAGGCGGTGAGCTTCGCCGCCCTCTATGCTGCCTTCCGCCTCGTCGGC
>JBHHVK010000171.1:0-4283 GCA_046754205.1 Thermodesulfobacteriota bacterium | reverse complement strand
ACGGCCACGTCCTTTATCGGTATCACCGAGGATTCCACCGAAAGCGTCGTAAAGAACCAGACCACCCCGGTGAAGTAGAGCATGGCAAGGCCGCTCCCGGTCCTCAGCGCCCTCAGGAGCGCGTAGGCCCCGGAGCCGGCCACCGCGAGGAGAAAGGCCAGGGAGGCGAGCACGCCCGGGCTCAGGGCGGAATGGTAGAGCGGGAAGTCGTAGTCCACGTTGAGGCCCGAGGGCCAGACCAGGAGCCTCAGATAAGTGACTATGACGCGGAACTGGGTTATGAGGTACTCGTAGGCGCTCATCGAGCCCAGGTCCCTCATCTGGTCCTTTCTCACCATCTCGTTCAGGCTCTCCCCGACGGATATGCCGTAAGAGGGGCCGAAGAGCTCATAGGGTATTATTACGAGGGTGGCGAGGAAGGGGAGGAGGTACCTGAGCCTCCTCGTCGCGGGAAGCTCGCGTAGGCCTTCAAAAAAGACGACGTCGAAGAAGACGAGGACGAAGGGGAGGGTGAAGGCGAACTCCTTGGTCTTCTGCGCGGCGATGGTGAAGGCAAGGGCGAGCGCGTAGAGCAGGGCCCCGCCGATGCTCCTCCCACGTCTTCCCCGGCCGAGCCTCCAGGCGAGGAAGAGGACCAGGGCCGAGAGGTAGAAGAGGGCCGTAAGGGAGGCGAAGCGCTGGGTGGCGTAGGTTACCGCCTCGGTCTGTACGGGATGGGCGGCGAAGAGCAGGGCCGTGGAAAGGGCCAAAGCGAGGGCGGCCCCGGGCCTGGTGCCGAGGTCAGAAGACCTCATCCACGGGGTCTTCATCAAGAGGTGGACGAGGAGGAGCACCAGGGCCGCGTTTGCCGAGTGGATGAGCGTATTTACGGCGTGGTACCCGGCCACGTCGAGCCCCCCGGCCTGGTAGTTGAGCGCGAAGGAGAGGTAGCCGAGGTATCTCGTGCCCACGGGGGGCCAGAAGTTGGAGAGGTCCCTGAGGGTGCCGTTGTCGACTATGTAGAAGAAGTCGTCGAACTGGAAGGGCACGGAGAGGGTGTTGGCGTAGAGAAGCCCGGCGAATACCGCCACCGCGCACGCCGCCGCCCAGGCGCCGTACCGGGCGGCCCCGCCCTGACTCTGTTGGCTCTTGGTATCTGTCATAAAATAAGGCTTAAGCGCCGCGGTTCCTTTCCGATACCATATTATACATGAATCGACCGGATTTTTTAATTCCCTTCCATCTCCAACGCCCGGGGGGCGAAAAAAAACCGGCTCGGGCGCCTCTGGCCGTTAAGATGAGGTCGGCCGGGGGAATAATTTTCTTGACGGATTTTTCGATTGCTGATAAAATTCCAGACTTCTGCACTTACGCGGGAGTAGCTCAGTTGGTAGAGCGCAACCTTGCCAAGGTTGAGGTCGCGGGTTCGAGACCCGTCTCCCGCTCCATATACACCATTTCTCTCCGGCGGCTTTCCTTAACTCCGGCCGCGCTCGAGTGTGCCGGCATATCCCGATGAAGACTTCCGAAAAGAGCCAGGTCCTCAAGGCCTACCTCGACGCCAAGGGCCTCAAATCCACCACCCAGCGCGATTACATAGCCGACGTATTCTTCAAGACAAACACGCACATAAGCCTCGACGAGCTCTCCAAGAAGGTCAAGAGGAAGATGCCCGGCATCGGCTACGCCACGGTCTACAGGACCATGAAGCTCCTGACGGCCAGCGGGCTCGCCGTCACCCGCCAGTTCGGCGACGGCCAGACGCGGTACGAGAACATCCCCGAAGACGGCCACCACGACCACATCATCTGCATCAAGTGCTCCAAGATAGCGGAATTCACCAACGAGCGCATAGAGCAGCTACAGAACGAGACGGCCAGGAAGCTCGGCTTCGAGGTCCTTAACCACAAGCTCGAACTCTACGGCTACTGCTCGGACTGCTCCTCCCGGTAGAAAATTTTTTGCCTTGCAACTGAAAATGAAAACCATTATCATAAAATGATGCATCAACCAGCCCCGGAGAGAGTAGACGAGCTGGAATGGCTCGTGCTCGTCGGCAACCCCAATGTCGGCAAGAGCGTAGTCTTCGGGGCGCTTACGGGCAGGTACGCCACCGTATCCAACTACCACGGCACCACCGTGGAGGTCTCCAGGGGCACGGCCCGGCTCGGCGCGCGCAGGTTCGGCGTGGTGGACTCCCCGGGCGTGAACAGCCTCGTGCCGATGAGCGAGGACGAGAAGGTCACCCGGGACATCCTGCTCACGGAGCGCGTGGACGCCGTCCTCCAGGTGCTCGACTCCAAGAACCTCCGGCGCGGGCTCCTCATCACGGTACAGATCATAGAGATGGGGCTGCCGGTCACGCTGGCCCTCAACATGTACGACGAGGCCGGCGAAAAGGGCATCACCATTGACGCCCAGGCCCTTGCGCGCGAGCTCGGCGTGGAGGTCTTCCCCACCATAGCCACCCAGAGGTGGAACCTCGACAAGATCTCGCTCGCCTTCAAGGAACGCCCGCCTTCGACCTTCAGGGTAAACTACCCCCCGCAGATAGAGGAGGGGATAAGCCGCATAGAGGCCCTCCTGCCCGAGGCCGGGATGACCCGGAGGTCGCTCGCCATAATGCTCATCTCGGGAGACGCCACGCTGGCCGAGTGGCTGGCCGGCAGCGTCCCCCCCGAGACTGCCGCCGAGATCGAGTCCATCCGCCTGAAGGTCCAGCAGAGGTTCTCCGAGCCCATTGGGTACATCATCAACCGCATGAGGCTCAAGGCGGCGGACGCCATCGTCTCAAGGGCCGTTACTCAGGAGCCGAGGGCGGAGGGCAGGGTCGCCTCGCTCATCGGCTCATGGTCGATGCACCCGGTCTGGGGCATACCCGTCCTCCTGGTCGTCCTCCTGGTCATGTACGGGTTCGTCGGCGTGCTCGGCGCGGGCATAAGCGTCGACTTCTTCGAGCAGGTGATATTCGGCTCCTTCGTCAACCCCTGGTCCGAGAGGGTCGTCGGCTACGTACTGCCGTCGGGCTTCTTCCACGACCTCCTGGTGGGCCAGTACGGCGTGGTGACCATGGCCATGACCTACGCCATAGCCATCGTGCTCCCCATCGTCAGCTTCTTCTTCATCTTCTTCAGCTTTCTCGAGGACTCGGGCTACCTGCCGAGGCTCGCCATCATGGTGGACAAGGTCTTCAAGCTCATGGGGCTCAACGGCAAGGCCGTCCTGCCCATGGTCCTCGGGCTCGGCTGCGACACCATGGCCACCATGACGACCCGCATACTGGAGACGAAAAAAGAGCGGCTCATCGTGACCATGCTCCTGGCCCTCGGCGTGCCCTGCTCGGCCCAGCTCGGCGTGATACTCGGCATGCTCGGCGGGATATCCCTCGGCGCGACCTTCGTCTGGGCCTCCTCGGTGGTGCTGGTGATGTTCCTCGTCGGTTATCTCTCTTCGAAGATACTGCCGGGCGACCAGAGCGATTTCATCCTCGAGATACCTCCCATGAGGGTTCCGCAGATGAGGAACCTCCTCCTCAAGACGCTGGTGCGCGTGCAGTGGTACCTGAAGGAGGCGGTGCCTCTGTTCATACTCGGCACCCTCATGCTCTTCGTCCTCGACAAGACCCGCGCGCTCGGCGCGCTGGAGAGGTTCGCCGCCCCCGTGGTAAAAGGCTTTCTCGGCCTTCCGGTGGAGGCGACGCAGGCCTTCATCGTCGGGTTTCTCCGGCGCGACTACGGGGCCGCCGGGCTCCTGAGCCTCCAGAAGCAGGACATGCTCGACCCGGTCCAGTCCGTCGTCTCTCTGGTGACCATAACGCTCTTCGTCCCCTGCATAGCCAACCTCTTCATGATAGTAAAGGAGCGGGGGCTCAAGGCGGCGGTCCTCATAACGCTCTTCATATTCCCCTTCGCCGTCCTGGTCGGCGGCGTGTTGAACTTCATCCTGAGGCTCTCGGGCCTCGACCTCGGGTAAGGCCGGGGTTTGACCGATATATAAGCGTACCACTTACTACAGATCGGCGGAGAGACTGCGCATGCACGAAGACAAGGCCGTAGACGAGGTTCTGGAGTTCATCTGGAGCGAGAGGGAAGAGGGGAGAAACTCCATAGAGGCGCTCCTCAGGATAGACGAGCTCGTAGAAGAGGGGGCCGACATGACGACCCTCCGGGAGATGGCCTCCGGGGGGCTGGTGCGTATAGACGGGGACGGGATATCGCTGACCGACAGGGGCGAGTCCCTCGCCGAGCTCGCCATCCGCAGGCACAGGCTCGCCGAGAGGCTCCTGACCGAGGTCCTCTCCATGG
>JBHHVK010000170.1:0-4326 GCA_046754205.1 Thermodesulfobacteriota bacterium | reverse complement strand
CAACGACACCTCGGAGATGCTCAAGAGCAGGATGAACCTGCTCTTGAAGAACGCCTTTCTGGGCCTCATACTCGTCTTCTGCGTACTCGGGCTCTTCCTCCAGATCCGCCTCGCCCTCTGGGTGATGCTCGGCATACCCGTCTCATTTCTCGGGGCGATGTTCATGATGCCGGCCATGGACGTCTCCATCAACATGCTCTCCCTTTTCGCCTTTATCCTCGCCCTCGGTATCGTCGTCGACGACGCCATCGTGGTGGGCGAGAACGTATTCGAGCACAGAGGGCGCGACAAGTCCTACCCTCAGGCGGCCGTGGACGGGGCGCTCGAGGTCGCCGGCCCCGTGGTCTTCAGCGTCCTTACCACCGTGGTGGCCTTCATGCCGCTGCTCGTCATAGCCGGGACCATGGGCAAGTTCATAAAGACCATCCCGCTGGTGGTCATACCCATACTCGCGGTCTCGCTCATGGAGTCGCTCTTCATCCTGCCCGCGCACCTCGGCCACGGAAAGCGCGTCGACAGGAGGAGGGGGATTTCCGCGGGTATAGAGAAGGTGAGGCTAGGCTTCGCCCGGAGGCTCACGAGGTTCATCGAAGGCCCCTATCTCGGCGCCCTCAGGGTGTGCATAAGGAACCGCTACGCCACCGTCGCCGCGGCCGTAACGGTCCTCGTCCTGTCCCTCGGGCTGATGGGAGGGGGTATAGTGAAGTTCCGCTTCATGCCCGAGGTGGACGGCGACTTCATCATCGCCTCGCTACAGATGCCCATAGGCACGCCGGTACGGGAGACCGAGCGGGTGGCCGACCACATCCTCGCCCAGGCCGGAAAGCTCGTTGCCGACTACGACTCGAAGAGGACCGACGGCACGAGCGTGCTCCGGCACAGCTACTCCATAGTGGGGAACACCATAAAGAGGGGACTGGTCGAGCAGGAACGGGGCTCCGGGGCGCACCTCGCCGAGGTGGCCCTGGTGCTCACCCCGAGCGAGATAAGGGGCGTGCCCGCTTCCGAGATAGCCAGCCGGTGGAGGGAGCTTGTCGGAGAGGTCCCGGGGGCCGACTCGCTGACCTTCACCTCCAACCTCGTCCACTTCGGGGCGAACGTCGACATACGGCTGTCCCACGACGACTTCGACTCCTTGGTCCTCGCCGCCGACAGGGTGAAGGCGGCGCTCGCAACATACCCCGGCGTGGGAGACATCGCGGACAACTACACCCAGGGCAAGCGCGAATTGAAGCTCCGCCTCCGGCCCGAGGCCCGGACCCTCGGCATCACCGAGGACGGGCTCGGCCGCCAGGTAAGGGCTGCCTTCTACGGGGCCGAGGCCTTGAGGTTCCAGCGGGGACGGAACGAGATAAAGGTCATGGTGCGCTACCCGGCCTCGGCCCGCAGGAGCCTCGGCGACCTCGAACAGATGCGCATCAGGACCCCGGACGGGGCGGAGGTGCCCTTCAAGCTGGCCGCCTACGTGGACGAGGGGAGGGGGTACAACGAGATAAACAGGGCGGACAGGAAGCGGGCGATAAACGTGACCGCCAAGGTGGACAACCGGGTGGCCAACGCCGAGGAGATACTCGCCGACCTGAAGGCGACGGTCCTCGAGGACGTGGCCTACGACTACCCGGGGCTCACCTACAACCTCGAAGGAGAGGACAAGGAGAGGAGGGAGTCGCTCGACAGCATAAAGAGGAACTTCACCCTGGCGCTCATCGTCATGTTCGCGCTCCTGGCCATACCCTTCAGGTCCTACACCCAGCCCCTTATAATTATGGCGGCCATACCCTTCGGGCTCATAGGGGCGATCCTCGGCCACTGGATAATGGGGCACAACATGAGCATATTGAGCATGTTCGGGCTCGTGGCGCTCGCCGGGGTGCTCGTCAACGACTCGCTCCTGCTCATAGACTACATAAACCGCAGGCGCGCCTCCGGGGCCGGGGTCTTCGACGCGGTCGTCGAGGCTGGCCGCCGCCGCTTCAGGCCCATCATCCTCACCTCGCTTACGACCAGCCTCGGCCTGGCGCCCATGATACTCGAAACGAGCGTACAGGCCCAGTTCCTCATACCCATGGCCATAAGCCTGAGCTTCGGCATACTCTTCGCCACCGGCATAACCCTTCTGCTCATACCTTCTCTCTACGTCATCCTCGAGGACATAAGAGGCGCGCTCGGCCTTGAGCCGCACCACGGGGCAAGGGAAACGGGGGAAACGGAGGGGGTGGGGATGCCGGCAGACGGGGCCTGAGCCCCCCTTTCTACCGGCAGCGGGGTCTTTTCAGGGGGCCGGAGCGCCCGAAGAGCCTGTCCATCCTGAAGCGCTGAAGGAGGGCGTGGAAAGAGGGGGAGCAGAGGGGGTCCTCGGACATGTGAAAGAGGTGCGACCCGCAGGGGCAGTCCGAGGAGCCGAAGCCCGGAACCGCCGTGGAGAAACCGCCGAGCCCATCGGCCAGGGCGCACTCTATGTCGTCGGCGGTCCTTATGGGGAGGGCCGCGTGGAAGACGCCTGCCTCCCTCAGGTAGTCGATGTGCCAGAAGGGTTTTTTCCTCTTCCTCCTGTGCCTCTCGACCCTTTTGGCGAGGCCCCTGCGGGCGGACCCGGCGTAGACGTAATAACCCTTTTTGAAGGCGACCCGTCCGAGCCCGCCGACGGCGATGGACGCGGCCCTTTCGAGCCTGACGATAACGAGATAGCTCCCCCTGTCCCGCGCCTCCCTTTCGAGGAGGTCCCAGGGTACGTCCAGCGCCCTGGCGCGCTCGTCCACCGTAAGGTCCGCGCCGACGCCGACCGCCACGGGCAGCACCAGCAGGCGTTTTCTAACGGCCATGAAGGTCTCTGCAAAGGCCGGGTCCGTGTGATAGTCCGGCAGAAAATACTCGAGCCCCGGGTTGTAGACGACAAAGAGGACGGCCCCCCTGACGCGCGCGCCCCCGCTGGCCGAGAGGGCCGCGAGCTCCTCCATGTGGCGTCTTCCCCGGAGCGTCGCCGCGTCGGGGAACATGGCGACCCTTTCGCCGTAGAGCGTGCAGGACTTGACCTCGACGAGTATGTCCTTGCCTCCCCGCTTGCAGAGCAGATCGAACCTTGACCTGCCCACCGTAACTTCCCTCTTTAAGACCTCCGCGCCTTCGAGCCCGGGCACACCCCCGCGGCCTATGAGGTATTCGGCCACTGCGTTCGTCCTGTGGGTATGGAGCGGGATTACGCGCCCGTCCCTCTCCACGGCCACGACGGTGCGGTCCATCTTTCGTCCGGGGTTGGTCGACCCTGCGAGGAATAGCCCGGCCCCTGGCAGGAGAAGTTCGCGGAGCCGCCCGGGGTTGGGCAGATACGCCTTTATGCGTCTCGTCCCGAGCCGGCAGACCACGGTGAAGCGGTTGGGTCTTGAGACGAACCTGGCCTTCTCCGTATCGGTAAAAAGTTTCAAGGTGCCCCGCCCTTTCAGGTCTCGCTTCGCCCTGCACGCTCATCTCGATTGACATTAACTCAGAAGAGCAGAATGCGTGTCAAGCGAATCGCGGTGCCCAGCGGGAGCGTCAGGGCAACCGCGGGCCACTATGGGCTTGACTGAGGCCCCATAAATGTTAAAATGGAGTATTAACTCAACGCGCCTGTAGCTCAGCTGGATAGAGCGTCTGACTACGAATCAGTAGGTCGGGGGTTCGAATCCCTCCAGGCGCGCCAGATAATTCAAGGGGTTGCGAGATTTCTCGTGACCCCTTTTTTGTTGGTTTTGAGCATTTTTGTATGGTTTGTTTTTTGTTTCTTCCTGTTCTAAACACCCTTACCGCCTGCCGCTTCCCCCAATATTTCAAATGGCAATCAGCACAAATGTCAGGGTGTTGACGGCACTCTGGAAGAGGGGGTATAATCGAGTCAGTCTACACACTACCCTTGGCTACCTGCCTTCGGCCCCTGAAGCCGATGAGCTACAACCTCTCAGCAAGTAATGGATGAAGGCTGATCTTTTCATTCAGAAAAAAGTTGTGCAACAAATCGGGACATGTCACTGGCGAAGATAGTGCTTAAAAAAATTAGCATCCATGGAACCCTTTAAGACAAGGAGGTTGGAGCCATGAGCGCAGCCAGACTTATGGGTATCGCCCTGGTGCTTTTTATCTCGATGAGCGGCATATGCATTTCCGAGGCGAATGGGAAGGAGGAGGTCTTGACCCCGCCGTCCTTGACGCCTGAGGATATGACCAGGGCGAGCGTGGTCTACTTCGACAGGTGCGCCGGGTGCCATGGGACGCTCAGGGGGGGAGCGACCGGGCCGAACCTGCTCCCGGAAAAGACGAGGGCGCTGGGCACCGAAGCCATCAAGGCCTTCA
>JBHHVK010000169.1:0-4443 GCA_046754205.1 Thermodesulfobacteriota bacterium | reverse complement strand
ACCTCGGGGACAACCTCATAGGGTGCGGCATAGAGGAGTTCGTGGAGACCTTCCGCTCCACAGGCTCCGACGCCGTGATACTCCTGAAGCGGGTGGACAACCCCTCGAGCTTCGGGGTGGCCGAGGTGGACTCCACGGGACAGATAGTAAGGCTCGCCGAGAAGCCCGAAAACCCCGCGAGCGACCTCGCCCTGGTGGGCGTCTACCTCTTCAGCCCGGAGATACACGAGGCCATAGGGAGGATAAAACCATCGGTCCGCGGGGAGCTCGAAATCACCGACGCCATCGCCGAGCTCATAAGGATGGGCAGGCCAGTACACAGCCACGTCCTCGAAACCTGGTGGCTCGACACCGGCAAGAAGGACGACCTGCTTGCCGCAAACACCATCGTCCTCGACGAGTGGTATGGCCGCAGGATAGACGGCGCGGTGGACTCCGGCTCTCAGATTACGGGGCGCGTGACCATCGAAGAGGGCGCCGTCGTGAAGAACTCCACCCTCAGGGGCCCCATCGTAGTCGGCTCCGGGGCGGTGGTGGAGGAAAGCTTCATCGGGCCCTTTACGTCCATCGGCCGGGATACGAGGATAAAGAAGTCCATAATCGAGCACTGCGTCATACTCGCCGGCGCCGAGGTGGACCACGTGGAAAGGCTCGAGGACAGCCTCATCGGCAGGTCCGCCAGGATATCGAGGCGCCACGATAAGCACAAGGCCCTGAGGCTCATGGTGGGCGACGATTCGGTGGTGGAGGTGTAGTCCGTGTTTACCGACGGCGACATCGACGGGGTGAAGGTGCGCAGGCTCGCCAGGCACCAGGACGGGCGCGGGTGGCTCATGGAGATATTCCGGACCGACGAGCTCGCAGGAGAGTTCCACCCGGCCATGTCCTATATATCGCTTACGAGGCCAGGGGTGGGCAGGGGGCCCCACGAGCACGCCGACCAGGCCGATTACTTCTGCTTCGCCGGACCGTCGGACTTCATGGTCCGCCTCTGGGACAACAGGGAGGGCTCGCCCACCTTCGGGCGCAGGATGGAGATAAAGGCGGGCGAGAGCGACCCCATGGCCATACTCGTCCCCGCAGGCGTGGTCCACGGCTACAGGAACGTGGGAGACGTGGACGGGCTCGTCATAAACTGTCCGAACAGGCTCTTCAAGGGCGAGGGGCGCAAGGGCCCGGTGGACGAGATACGGCACGAAGGCCGGGAGGACTCCCCTTTCAGGATGGACTGAGGCATGGATGTCCTGGTTACAGGCGCAAAGGGCCAGCTCGGTCGTGACCTGGTCGGAAGGCTCGAGGCCGCCGGCCTTGTCGTCGCGGCCCGCGGCTCCTCGGAGCTCGATGTCACGGACAGGGGCCGGGTCTCCGGCGCGGTGAAGGAGGCCGCCCCACAGGTGGTGATAAACTGCGCCGCCTACACCGCGGTGGACAGGGCCGAGGCGGAACGGGACCGGGCCTTTGAGGTCAACGCCGCCGGGGCCCGTAACCTGGCGCTCGCCGCCAGGGAGAGCCGTGCCGCTCTCATCCACATCTCCACGGACTTCGTCTTCGACGGCGCCAGACCCGAGCCCTACACCGAGCTCGACCCGCCCAGGCCGCTCGGCGTCTACGGGGCCTCGAAGCTCGCCGGCGAAAGGGAGATAGAGAGGGCCCTCGACGAGCACGTCATAGTACGCGCCTCCTGGCTCTACGGCTCGGCAGGCGGCGGCAACTTCGTAAAGACCATCCTGGGGCTCGCCGCCGAGCGCGAGCGGCTCCGGGTCGTCTACGACCAGACGGGCTCGCCCACATGGACGGGCGACCTCGCCGACGCCCTCGTTGCCGTAACCATGAGGATAGGGCGTGGGGGGGGCAGGGCGCCCTACGGGACCTATCACTACTCCAACGAGGGGGTGGCGAGCTGGTATGACCTCGCCGTGGCCGCCATAGAGGGGGCGAGGGGGCTCGGGGCCGAGCTCAGGTGCGCCTCCGTCGAGCCGATACGCACCAGCGAGTACCCAACCCCGGCGGCGAGGCCGGCCTATTCGGTGCTGGACAAGGGCAAGATCAAGGAGACCTTCGGCGTGGCTATACCCCACTGGAGGGCGTCGCTCGGCAAGATGCTCGCCGAGCTCTACCCGGAGAAGATACAGTGATGCGTAGAATACTCGTAACAGGGGGCGCGGGCTTCATCGGGAGCAACTTCGTGCGCTACATGCGCGCCGGCCGCCCGGAGGACCGCCTCGTCGTCCTCGATAAGCTCACCTACGCCGGCAACCTCGCCAACCTCGCGGACCTCGAAGAAGACCCCCTCTTCGAGTTCGTGCGCGGGGACATCCGGGACCGCGCGCTCCTGGACGGGCTCTTCGACGCCGGGGGGATAGACACGGTGGTGCACTTCGCCGCCGAGAGCCACGTGGACCGCTCCATACTCGGTCCCGGGGAGTTCATCGACACCAACGTCATCGGCACCTTCACGCTCCTCGAGGCCGCGCGAAAGGGGTGGCCCGGCCCCGGCGACCCCGGGGCCGAAAAGACGAGGTTCATCCACGTCTCCACGGACGAGGTCTACGGCTCGCTCGGCCCCACCGGGCTCTTCACCGAGACGACGCCATACAGGCCCAACTCGCCCTACTCGGCCTCCAAGGCGGCCTCCGACCACCTGGTCCGCGCCTACCACCACACCTACGGGCTCAATACGATAACCACGAACTGCTCGAACAACTACGGGCCTTACCAGTTTCCGGAAAAGCTCATACCCCTTATGATAATAAACGCGCTCAAGGGCGAGAGGCTGCCCGTATACGGGGACGGCCTCTACGTCCGCGACTGGCTCCACGTCACCGACCACTGCATGGCCCTCGACGTGGTCCTCGAACGCGGCGCGCCCGGCCAGACCTACAACATCGGCGGCCGCAGCGAGTGGAAGAACATCGACATCGTGAACCTCGTCTGCGAGACGATAGACGGGCTCGTCTCAAGGGACGAGGGCCTCGCCGGCCTCTATCCCTTCGAGGGGAGCCGCAAGGACCTCATCGAGTTCGTCAAGGACCGCCCTGGCCACGACCGCAGATACGCCATCGATTGCTCCAGGATAGAGACCGAGCTCGGCTGGCAGAACGCCGGCACCTTCGAGCAGAGGATAGGCGAGACCATCGACTGGTACATAAAAAACCGCCCCTGGTGGGAGCGGATAATCTCCGGCGAGTACCTGGATTACTACGACAGGCAGTACAGCGGCAGGTTCTCGAAGTAGGGCGCGGCGGGCCTCTTCGGAGAGGCCGGCGGAGGAGGAGGTATGAAACACCGGGGGTTTACCCTGTGGTTTACGGGCCTTTCCGGCTCGGGAAAGACTGCCGTCTCCAACCGGGTCCACCTGAGGCTCCAGGACATGGGCGTGACCAACGTGGAGATACTCGACGGCGAGGCCGTGATGCGGCACCTCTACGACGGCCACGGGTTTACGCGCGAGGACATCAACAGGGACACGCTCCGCATAGGCTGGGTGGCCCACCTGCTGGCCAGGAACGGGGTGCCGAGCCTCGTGGCGGCCGTATCTCCCTTCCGGGAATCGAGGGACGAGGTCCGCTCCATGGTCGAGCACGCGAGCGGGGCCGGCTCCTTCGTCGAGGTCCACGTGGATTGTCCCCCCGGGGTCTGCCGCGAGAGGACCCCCGGCGTGTCGCCCGAGGGCGCGGGCGAGCCCTACGAGCCGCCCCACCGCCCGGAGGTGCGCCTGAAGACCGATGCCTCGACCCCGGAGGAATGCGCCGACAGGGTGGTCGAGTTCCTGACCGAAAGGGGCCTGGTCACACTGTAGGCTGTAGGCGCGATTCGGGTCTAAGCCTGATAAAGGACGCCCGAGGACAGGACCCCGGGGGTTGCCGTTACCGTGGGTCAGAGAGCGGATGATAAAAAAAGCGAGGGGGAAGGGATGAAGATTCTTGTTACGGGAGGGGCCGGCTTCATAGGCTCGAACGTGGTGGACGCCTACATAGGGGCGGGCCACGACGTCGTCGTGGTCGACAACCTCTATACGGGTAAGCGTGAGAACCTCAACCCGGCGGCGCGGTTCTACCTCATGGACGTCCGCTCGCCCGAGATAAGGAAGCTCTTCGAGTATGAAAGACCCGACATGGTAAACCACCACGCCGCCCAGATGTCGGTGCCGGCGTCCGTGGAGGACCCGGACTTCGACGCGGACGTGAACGTCCGGGGGTTCATCAATGTCCTCGAGGCGGCCCGCACCACTGGTACGCGGAAGGTCGTCTTCATATCCTCGGGCGGGGCGATATACGGCGAGGCCGAAGAGTACCCGACGACCGAGTCCTACCCCCCCCAGCCGCTCAGCCCCTACGCCATAACCAAGGCGGTCTCCGAGGACTACCTCGCCTTCTACAACCACCACCACGGGCTCGACTATACCGTGCTCCGCTACGCCAACGTGTACGGCCCCAGGCAGAT
>JBHHVK010000168.1:0-4470 GCA_046754205.1 Thermodesulfobacteriota bacterium | reverse complement strand
GTCCCTGATCCTCGGCACGCTGAAGTTGACCAGGCGGTCGAAGAACTCGTACATCATGGTCCCCCTGAGGGTGACCTTTACCCCTATGGGCATCCCTTCCCTGAGCTTGTACGTGGCGATGGACTTCTTCGCCTTCGTCACTATGGGCTTCTGCCCCGATATGGCGGCCAGGTCCCGGGTGGCAGCGTCGAGGACCTTCACCTCGCGCACCGCCTCGCCGACGCCGATGTTGAGGACGACCTTTTCGAGCTTCGGCACCTGCATCCTGTTGGAGTAATTGAACTCCTTCATCATCGCAGGCACGACTTCCTTATTATATGTATCCTTGAGCCTGGGTGTCATTTGTCCAACACCTCGTTGCATTTTTTACAGAACCTGACCCTCGTGCCGTCCTCGAGGACCTTCCGGCCCACCCTGACGGGTCCCTTGCACTTAGCGCAGAGGACCATCACGTTGGAGATGTGGATGGGTGCCTCCTTCTCGATGATGCCGCCGTGCTTGAACTTGGCGGAGGGTTTCTGGTGGCGTTTCACCAGGTTGAGTTTTTCCACGTATACCCTGCCCTTGCCCGGCTCGACCCTGCTGATATCTCCGGTCTTGCCTCTCTCCCGACCGGCGATTATCATCACCTGGTCGCCTTTTTTCACCTTGTATTTGACCATCAAAGGGCTCCCCCCCCCTTATACATTACATAAAAAGAGCGTTTGAAGCGTTCTACAGCACCTCGGGCGCCAGAGAGACGATCTTCATGAACCTCTTGGCGCGGAGCTCTCTGGCAACGGGGCCGAATATCCTCGTTCCCAGCGGCTCGCCATCCTTGTTTACTATGACCACGGAGTTGTCGTCGAACTTTATATAGGTCCCGTTGACGCGCCGGGTCTCCTTGACCGTGCGCACCACAACGGCCCTTACGACGTCGCCCTTTTTCACCTTGGAATCGGGTATGGCCTCCTTGACGTTGGCCACGATGATGTCGCCTATATCGGCGGAGGGCTTGTTGGAGGCGCCGACGACGCGAATGCAACTCACCTTTTTCGCCCCCGAGTTGTCCGCTACCCCGAGGATAGTGCGCAGCTGAATCATTTCGCCTTCTCCAATATTTCCAGGACGCGCCAGCGCTTGGTCTTGCTCAAGGGGCGGGTCTCCACGATGAGCACCTTGTCGCCCACCGTGCAGACGTTCTTCTCGTCGTGGGCCTTGTACTTAACGAGCCTTTTCAGGTACTTGCCATAGAGCGGGTGCTTCTTCATCCCCTCTACGCCCACGACGATGGTCTTGTCCATCTTCGCCCCGAGCACGCTCCCCGTAACTCTCTTTCTGCGGCTGGACTGCCCCTCAGCCATCACTTGGCCTCCCTTTCCTTCTCGGCTAATATGGTCCTGACCCTCGCGACATCCCTGCGCAGCAGTCGGAGCTTGAGAGGGTTTTCGAGCTGGTTCGTGGCGTGCCGCATCCTGAGGTTGAAGAGCTCGCGCGAGAGCTCCGTAGCCTTGGCGCGGACGTCGTCCACGGTCATATCGCGTATCTCGGCTGGTTTCATAGCGCGCCTCTTCTCACGAACCTGGTGGCTATGGGCAGTTTGTGGGCGGCGAGCCTGAAGGCCTCCTTGGCCACGGCCTCGGAGACGCCCTCCATCTCGTAGAGGACCTTTCCGGGCTTGACCACCGCCACCCAGTCCTCGGGGCTCCCCTTGCCGCTGCCCATGCGTGTCTCGGCCGGTTTCTTGCTGATGGGCTTGTCCGGGAAGACGCGGATCCATATCTTCCCGCCGCGCTTGATGTAGCGGGTCATGGCGATCCTCGCGGATTCTATCTGCCGCGTGGTGACCCACCCGCGGCCGAGGGCCTTCAGTCCGTACTGGCCGAAGGATATCTCGGAGCCCCTCTCGGCGTTGCCGCGGCGCTTGCCCCGCTGGTGCTTCCTGTACTTCATCTTCTTAGGCATTAACATGGCTTGTTCACCTGTCTGTCGCGCTTATCCTGGGTCACGCCCCCCGGGCCGCACCCTCGGAGGTCTTCTTCGTGGATATATCGCCCTTGTAGATGAGGACCTTGACCCCAATGACCCCGTATGTGGTGAAGGCCTCGGCAAGTCCGTAGTCGATGTCCGCGCGCAGCGTGTGCAGCGGCACGCGGCCTTCCCTGTACCACTCGGACCTCGCTATCTCGGCGCCCCCGAGACGCCCGGAGCACATGATCTTTATCCCCTTGCTCCCCATCCTGCGGGAGCTCGTCACGGCCTTTTTCATGGCCCTGCGGAAGCCGACCCTGCGCTCGAGCTGGAGCGCCACGTTTTCGGCGAGGAGCTGGGCGTCGGTATCAGGCTTTCTGACCTCCACTATGTCGAGGTTGACATCCCTGCCGGTGAGCCTGGCGAGCTCCTTTTTGAGGACGTCTATCTCGCTTCCGCGCTTGCCGATGACTATCCCCGGGCGGGCGGTCCTGATGATGACCCTGACCTTGTTGGCGGTCCTCTCGACTTCTATGGATGAGATGCCGGCGTGATAGATCCTCTTTTTGAGGAACTTTCTTATCTTGAGGTCCTCGTGGACGAACTCGGCATACTTCTTCTCGCCGTACCAGCGGGAGACCCAACCCTTCGTTATCCCGACCCTGAAGCCTATCGGATGAACCTTCTGACCCAAAAACTACCTCCCTTTCCAGTCTTCTGAAGTAACGGCCTTCGGGCGGTTACTTCTCGTCGAGCACCACCGTTATGTGGCTCGTCCTCTTCTTTAAGATATTGCCCCTGCCCATGGCCCTGGGGCGCATCCTCTTTGTGGAGGGGCCGTTGTCCACGTAGGCCCTTTTTACGAAGAGGCTGTCCACGTCGAGGTTCATGTTGTTCTCGGCGTTGGCAAGCGCGCTCTTGACGAGCTTGGCCATATCGCGGCCCACCGCCTTCTTCGTATGGGTGAGCATGGCAAGGGCCTCATCCACGGACTTGCCCCTTATAAGGTCCGCAACCAGCCGGGCCTTCTGCGGGGAGACCCTCAGGTATCTTATACTCGCCTTGGCTTCCATCTTTTCCTTACCCCCTTACCTTACCCTTCCCTTCTTTGCGCCGGCATGGCCGTGGAAGGTGCGGGTAGGTGAGAACTCGCCGAGCTTGTGTCCCACCATGTTCTCGGTGACCAGAACCGGGATGAACTTTCTGCCGTTGTGCACCGCTATGGTGAAGCCGACCATCTCGGGAGTTATCATGGAGCGGCGCGACCAGGTCTTTATGACCTTCCTGCTCATCGAGTCCTGGCTTCTTTCGACCTTCTCCAGGAGGTGCCGGTCTACGAACGGTCCTTTTTTAAGAGAGCGCACAGCTACTTCCTCCTCCTGCTGATAATTAGCCTGTCAGAGACCTTGCGCTTGCGCGTCTTGTAGCCCTTGGTGGGCAGGCCCCATGGGTTTGTGGGGTGGTTGCCGCCCTTGCTTCTCCCCTCGCCCCCACCGTGCGGGTGGTCGACCGGGTTCATTGCCGTGCCCCTCACCCCGGGCATCCTTCCCATCCAGCGGGACCTTCCGGCCTTGCCGACGGTGATGTTCTCGTGGTCGGGGTTGCCGATTTGGCCCACCGTTGCGTAGCAGTCCTGAAGCACGTAGCGGACCTCGCCGGAGGGGAGCTTGACGGTGGCGTACTTGCCCTCCTTGGCCATGAGCTGGGCCAGTGAGCCGGCGGTCCTGACGAGCTGGGCGCCCTTGCCGACCCTCATCTCGATATTGTGGAGCAGGGTGCCGACTGGTATGGACCTCAAGGGCAGCGCGTTACCGGGCCGTATGTCAACGGCCGCGCCGGCCGTGACGGTGTCCCCGGTCTTGAGCTGCAACGGGGCGATTATGTACCTCTTCTCTCCGTCGGCGTAAGCCAGAAGCGCTATGTGGGCGCTCCTGTTCGGGTCGTACTCTATGGCCTGCACGCGGGCCGGCACATCGCGCTTGTCACGCTTGAAGTCGATGACCCTGTAGAGCCTCTTGTGGCCGCCGCCCCTGTAGCGGGTGGTGACCCGGCCGTTGTTGTTCCTCCCGCCGCTGGACTTGTTCGGGCGGACGAGGGAGCGCTCGGGCCTCTTTTTGTCCACACCCTCGAACACCACGGTGGACTTTCCCCTGCTGCCAGGGCTCGTTGGTTTGTAATTTTTTACAGGCATCGCGTCTATCTCTTCCTAATGTTATTCAGAGCGTGCGGTTACACGCCCTCGAAGATCTCTATCTTGTCGCCTTCCCTTAAGGAGACATAGGCCTTCTTCCTGGTGGGGCGCTTGCCCGAGAACCTGCCCATCCTCTTGACCTTGCCGGGCACCCTCTGCGTGTTCACCCCGAGGACCTTGACGCCGAAGACACTCTCGACGGCCTCCTTTATGTCCTTCTTGTTGGCGCTGAGGTCAACCCAGAAGACCACCTTGTTGCCCTCCATGGTCTTCATCATCGACTTCTCGGTTATGACCGGGGCCTTTATAACGGAATAATGGTTCTTCAC
>JBHHVK010000167.1:0-4487 GCA_046754205.1 Thermodesulfobacteriota bacterium | reverse complement strand
CGGTGCAGAAGTTGTGCACCGAGTGGTATATGGTGTGGAACTCGAAGGCCTCGTATCCCTTGAGCACCCTCTCGGTGAGCCCGGTGAGCCTGTGGAGCGTGAGGCGGTCGAGCTCCTCGAGCCCCTCGTAGGGCACGCAGTCCCTCTCGGGGTCGAAGTCATAGAGGTTGCCGAGGATGTAGCGGAAGGTGTTCCTTATCCTCCTGTAAGCCTCGCTCAGGCGTTTGAGTATCTCCTCGGAGACCCTTATGTCCTCGCGGTAGTCCTCGGCCGCCACCCAGAGCCTCAGGACCTCGGCGCCGTACCTGCCGATGACCTGCCGGGGGGCGATGACGTTGCCCGTGGTCTTGCTCATCTTCCTCCCGTCGCCGTCGACGACGAAGCCGTGGGTCAGCACCGCCTCGTAGGGGGGCGCGCCCCTCGTGCCGATGGAGGTCAGGAGCGACGAGTGGAACCACCCCCTGTGCTGGTCCGAGCCCTCGAGGTACAGGTCGGCCGGGGACTTTAGGTTCTCCCTCCGCTCCACCACGGCGGCGAAGCTCACCCCCGAGTCGAACCAGACGTCGAGTATGTCCTCCTCCTTGGAAAGCTCCGCCCCGCCGCAGGCCGGGCACTTGAGGGCGCCCTGCCCGGCGGAAAGCTCCGTCAGGTCGCGCTCGAACCAGACGTCGGCCCCTTCCTCCTCGAAGAGCCCGGCGAGCCTTTCCATGAGAGGAACGTCGAGGAAGCTCTCCGAGCAGGACCGGCAGTTGAGGGCCGGTATGGGCACGCCCCAGACGCGCTGGCGCGAGAGGCACCAGTCCGGGCGGCCCGCTATCATGTTGTAGATGCGGTCGCGTCCCCAGGCGGGTATCCAGCGGACCCTGGACTGTATCGCCTCGAGGGCCTTCTCGCGCAGCCCCCCCTTGTCCATGGAGACGAACCACTGCTCCGTGGCGCGGAAGATTATAGGGTTCTTGCACCTCCAGCAGTGGGGGTAGGAGTGGCGGATCTCCTCTCTGGCGAGGAGCGCCCCCTTTTCTTCGAGCAGCTCTATTATCCCCCCATTCGCCTTGAAGACGAACTGGCCGCTGAACTCCGGCACGTCCCCGGTGAACCTGCCACCGGCGTCCACCGGGGCGTATATGTCGAGTCCGTATTTGAGCCCCATCTCGTAGTCGTCGGCGCCGTGGCCCGGGGCCGTGTGCACGCACCCCGTGCCCGCCTCGGTCGTTACGTGCTCGCCGAGGATCACCGGCGATTCCCTGTCTATGAAGGGGTGGAGGCAGACGACGCCTTCCAGTTCCCGTCCGGACCAGGCACGGCCTGTTACCTCATAGTCGCCCTCCTCGAAACCGAACTTCTCCATGCAGGGGCCTACGAGCTCTTCGGCCAGGATCAACTCACCGGCGGGTGTCTTCACGAGCCTGTAGGTGAGCGCCGGATGGAGCGCTATCGCCAGGTTCGCCGGGAGCGTCCAGGGCGTCGTGGTCCAGATTACGAGGTAGGTCCCCTTTTGCGGGTCCAGGGCGAACTTTCCTCCGGGGTCTTTGACCCTGAACTTCACGTATACCGAGGGAGAGGTCTTGTCGGCGTACTCCACCTCGGCCTCGGCCAGGGCCGTGGAGCAGCTCGAGCACCAGTGCACCGGTTTTTTGCCCTTGTAGACGAGCCCCTCGGCCACGAACCTGGCGAGCTCCCGCATGATCGTGGCCTGGTAGCCGAAGTTCATGGTGAGGTAGGGCCGGTCCCACTCGCCGAAGACGCCGAGGCGCTTGAACTCCTCGCGCTGGATGGCCACGTACTCTTCGGCGTAGGCGCGGCAGCGTTTCCTTATCTCCGTCTTGGGCAGGGTCGACCTCTCGTCGCCGAGCTGCTTTTCCACCTGCAGCTCTATGGGCAGCCCGTGGCAGTCCCAGCCGGGCACGTAGTCCGTGGAAAAGCCCATCATGAACCTCGACTTCACCACGAGGTCCTTGAGTATCTTGTTGAGGGCATGGCCCATGTGGATGTGGCCGTTGGCGTAGGGCGGGCCGTCGTGCAGGGTGTAGGCCGGCCTCCCGGCCCCGGCCGCCATTATCTTGCCGTAGAGGCCGGCGGCCTCCCAGGCCCCCAGCATCTCCGGCTCCCTCGCCGGGAGGTTGGCCTTCATCGGGAACCCGGTGTTGGGGAGATTCAGTGTATCCTTGTAGTTTGTAGCCATATCCGCCGCGCTCGCTCCTCGGGTCTATCTTCGTTAAACAAACGGTCCTGTCCTGACGCAATCACAATTAATAACACAAAGCCGTGTAAAATCAAACGCTTTTTTGGTTCCCCGGACGGCCCCGGAACCCCTTGGGCGGCTGTTTACACCACCCCCGGGTTCATGGTATCCTGTAAGATGGCGTTTCCGGGCCAGGGCGGAGAATACCCGGTCAGCGCCGCTTCGGGGCGTACCGAAAGGCCCCGGGGACGGGAGATCATGAAAAGACCGCAGGACTCACCCTTCAGGATACATACGGGCTTCACGCCCGGCGGGGACCAGCCCGGGGCGATAGAGGCGCTCGTCTCTGGCGTGAGGAAGGGGCTCGCCCATCAGGTCCTCCTCGGGGTGACCGGCTCCGGCAAGACCTTCACCGCGGCCAAGGTCATCGAGGCCCTCGGGCGTCCCGCCCTGGTCATGGCCCCGAACAAGACGCTGGCGGCCCAGCTCTACGCCGAGTTCAGGGACCTCTTCCCGGAAAACGCCGTGGAGTACTTCGTCAGCTACTACGACTACTACCAGCCGGAGGCCTATCTGCCCGCCTCGGACACATATATAGAAAAAGACGCCTCCATAAACGACGAGATAGACAAGCTCCGCCATTCGGCGACCCACTCGCTCTTGACCCGGCGCGACGTCATCATCGTCGCCTCCGTATCCTGCATATACGGCATAGGCTCGCCCGAGGACTACGGGACGATGCAGCTCTACGCGGAGCCGGGGATGGAGATCGAGCGGGACGCTGTCCTGAAGCGCCTCGTGGAGATGCAGTACAAGCGTAACGACATGGACTTCCACCGCGGCACCTTCCGCGTGCGCGGCGACGTGGTGGACGTCTTCCCGGCCTACGAGGCGGAGCGGGCCCTGAGGTTCGAGTTCTTCGGCGACACCATAGAGACGATCTCCGAGATAGACCCGCTCCGGGGGCGTCCGGTAAGGAGGGTCGCCAGGGCGCTCGTCCACCCGGCGAGCCACTTCGTCACCACCAGGTCCAACCTCAAGCGGGCGATAGAAAGCATAAGGGTGGAGCTCCGCGAAGAGCTCGGAAGGCTCAAGCGCGAGCAAAAGCTCCTCGAGGCCCAGAGGCTCGAGCAGCGCACTCTCTTCGACATAGAGCTGATGGAGGAGATGGGCTACTGCCCTGGCATCGAGAACTACTCGCGCCACATCTCGGGGCGCAGGCCCGGCGAGGCCCCCTTTACGCTCCTCGACTACTTCCCCGACGACTACCTCCTCTTTATCGACGAGAGCCACATAGGCGTGCCGCAGATAGGCGGCATGTACCACGGCGACAGGTCGAGGAAGGAGACCCTCATCGGCTACGGGTTCCGGCTCCCCTCGGCCCTCGACAACCGCCCCTTGAAGTTCGAGGAGTTCCGCGGGCGCACGGGCCAGGTGGTCTACGTCTCGGCAACGCCCGCCGATTACGAGCGGGGGATGGCCGGACCCAACGTCGTCGAGCAGATAATCAGGCCCACGGGCCTCATGGACCCGGAGATAGAGGTGCGCCCGGCGGCCACGCAGGTGGACGACCTGTTGGGTGAGATAAAAAAGCGGATAGCCGCGGGCGAGCGGGTCCTCGTGACGACGCTGACCAAGCGCATGGCCGAGGACCTCACCCAGTACTACGCCGACCTCGGCCTCAGGGTCAGGTACCTCCATTCCGACGTGCAGACACTGGAAAGGGTGGAGATAATCCGCGACCTCCGGCTCGGCGAGTTCGACGTCCTCGTCGGCATAAACCTGTTGCGCGAGGGGCTCGACCTGCCCGAGGTATCGCTCGTGGCCATTTTGGACGCCGACAAGGAGGGTTTTCTCCGCTCGGCGCGCTCTCTCATACAGACCTGCGGGCGGGCGGCGAGGAACGTCAACGGCCGGGTCATACTCTACGCCGACAGGGTGACCGAATCGATGCGCGCCTGCATCGACGAGACGGAGAGACGCAGGGCGATCCAGGCGGAGTTCAACCGCCGTGAGGGCATAACCCCGGAGACGATAAAGAGCAGCATAAAGGACGTCGTAAGCTCCATCTACGAGGGCGACTACTACACCGTGCCCGTGGCCGCCGAGGCCGACGAGGAGTACATACCGCCCGTTGAGATACCACGGATATTGAAGTCCCTCCGAAAGGAGATGGACCAGGCCGCGAGCGACCTCAGGTACGAGCGGGCCGCAGAGCTACGGGACAGGATAAGGGAGCTTGAGGACCGCGAGCTCGCCCTCGGCGGAAAGGGCACGGAGCCGGAGGTAGCGGGGTGACGCGGCC
>JBHHVK010000166.1:0-4542 GCA_046754205.1 Thermodesulfobacteriota bacterium | reverse complement strand
TTCTGGCGGGGTCGATAGCCCTTGTGGGCTTCGGGCTCGACAGCGCGGTGGAGTCCCTGTCGGGGGGGGTCCTCATCTGGCGGCTCAAGCATCACGGCCGCGTTACGCCCGAAGAGGAGGTAGTGGTGGAGCGCAGCGCCGTAAGGCTCGTGGGCATCAGTTTTTTCCTACTCGCCGCCTACGTCGCCTTCGAGTCGGCGAGAAAGCTCTACCTCGCCGAGCGCCCCGAGCCGACGCTCTTCGGCATAGCCATAGCTCTGCTTTCTCTCATGGTCATGCCCGCCCTTGCGCTCGCCAAGCACAGGACGGCCCTGAGGATAGGCTCCAGGTCGCTCAGGGCCGACTCCCGCCAGACGCTCGTCTGCTCTCTTCTTTCCGCGGCGCTCCTGGTGGGGCTCGGTCTCAACTACCTCCGCGGCCTCTGGTGGGCCGACCCGGCGGCGGCGCTCGTCATATGCGTCTTTATCGTCAGAGAGGGGATAGAAACGCTCAGGGAGGAAAGGCTCTGCTCGTGCTGAAAATAAAGAAGTGTGGAGCCTCGGTTCCGCCCCCACCGGCCGCTACCTTGCGACCCCCTGCGTCATGAGCGAGAAGCCCGCGGCGTGGAGGGCGTCGAGCACGGCCTGCCGGTCCTTCGGCTCCGTGGATGAAGGCAGGGCGCTGTCGTGGGTGATGAGCCTTTTGGAAATCTTCCCCCTGAACCCCTTGTGCCGTTCGGTAAAGATCTTCTTCTGCTTGCCGTAGTCGTCGATGACCCTTATCCCCCTTACTTCCCTGAGCTCCCCGCGGCCGAGCGTGCTCTTCACCGTGGTCTCCACGACGATGGTCCCGAGGTAGAAGGCGTCCCCCCTGAAGGGCAGCTGGAAGGCGATGCCCGGGAAGACGTTGTAGCCGTACCGTATCTTCGGGACCATGTAGGTCCCTTTGGGCAGCCGCCAGTAAAAGGCCCCGTCCCGCTCCACCTGGGGCCCGCTCCATACGCGGCTCGTCGACTTGACCGTTATCCGTCTGCCGGACTCCACCTGGAAGAAGGTGGGCGAGGGGTTGGGGGTGAATTTATTGTAGGGGACCACCGGCACGCCGTTCTCGACGAAGACGAGCCTGCCGAAGACCAGGGCCTTGCTCCGCTCGATGTATTCCTTCCTGGCCCCGTGGCCAAGGAGCAGGGCGGAGATATCCTCTTTGCCGAAGGCCTCGGACCGCATGAGGGGCGAGGCCCCGGAGCGGTCCACGGCGTTGACATTGGCCCCCCCGGCTATCAGGGCCTCCACCACGTCGGCGAAGCCGTTGTCCACCGCTATCATGAGCGCAGAGGCGCCCGATTGCGAGACAACGTCCTCGTCGGCGCCGGCCGTGATGAGCGCCGTGGCCGTATCGGCGTGCCCGCCCATGGCCGCCCACATGACTGGCGTCTCTCCCCGCGGCCCCCTTTCGTTCACGTCGGCCCCGTAGGCGGCAAGGGCCCCCACGATATCGGAGCGTCCGCCGAGGGCCGCATAGTCCATGGCCGACATGTCGGAATAGTCTCTCGCGTTTGAGTTGGCGCCCCTTGAGAGCAGGAGGCTTACCGCTTCGGGGCGCCCGCGCCTGGCGGCAAGGATGAGTGCGGTGGCCCCGGAGCCGTCTCTCGCCTCGATGGAGGCGCCCCTGGCCAGCAGCGCCTCGGCTACCGCCGTGTTCCCCTTTACGCTGGCGACCATGAGCGCCGTCGTGCCGTCATCCCGCGACGCATCCACCGACGCCCCGCTGTCGAGCAGAACGGATACGGCCTCTTCCCGGCCGCCGGCGGCGAGCACGAGGGGGGTCGCCCCGTAATCGTCAGCGGCCTCGATCCTGGCGCCGCGGTCGAGGAGCGCCTTTATCGTGGAGGCCTGTCCTCCCGCGGCGGCCGCGAGGAGGGCGGTACGGCCAGAGAGGTCCCTCACCTCACGGGGAGAGCCGTGTTCGAGGAGCGCGGCGACGATGTCGGAATAACCCTTCCTGGCCATGGCCACGACTATGGCCGGGTTGAGGGCCATGGCCTCCTCGAACTCCCCGGCGGCCTCGTCGGTCAGGCCGTCGAGGAGAAAACCCATGCCCCTGTGGGCGTATACCTCGGCGTAGCCGGGGTTCACGCCGAGGGCCGCCCTGTAGTCGGCGTAGGCCTTTCCGCTCTCGCCCATCTCCCGGTAGGTGACGGCCCTGTGGAGGTACGCCTCGGCGAGCCCCGGGTCGAGCTCTATCGCCCTGCCAAACCGTTCGAAGGCCTTATCGTAGTCCTTAATGAGGCGGCTCGTCTCGCCCATGCTGTCATAGACCCTGGCAAGGTCCTTCCTGATGGCCGCCACTAGCCCGGGGCTCTGGCCCTGTAGCCCGAGCCCCTCTTCGAGGACCTCGGCGGCCTCGTCCCATCTGCCGAGGCCGAGGAGGACGGTCCCGAGGTTGTGGTGCGTGAACTCGATCGCCGGGTCGAGCTCAAGGGCGGTGCGAAAGGCCGCGGCGGCCTCCTCGGGCCTCTCGAGCTCCACGAGCATCATCGCCCTGTTCCTGTGGAAGGCGGCGACCCCGGGGTTGAGCTTGACGGCGGCATCGAGCTCCCTCAAGGCGGCCTCGTACCTTCCGTCAAGGCCGAGCTCCACGCCCATGTAGTAGTGGAGGTCCGCCTCGGCGCGCGGCTCTACGGGCAAGCGGGCCGCGCAGCCGAAGACGAGAAGGAGAAGGACCGGGAGCACGGCGAACCTGATTGTCTTTGAAGCGATCACCCGTCCGTACCTCTTGAAAATTTCCAAATAAAGATAAAAGAGGGCTGCATTATACCAAAGTAGGACGGTGTCTTACGAGAAGAATCTTTGCCGGGGGAGGGGGGGAGGGTCGGCGAAGGGGGCAAGGTGGCGCGGCGTCACTTGCCTATGCAGAACTCGCTGAAGATCCTATCGAGTATATCTTCCGTGGTGGTCCGGCCCGTTATCTCGCCGAGGCGGTCGAGCGCCCATCTGAGGTCCGTTGCCACGAACTCGCGTCCGAGGCCGCCGGCCACCGCCTCGCGGACCCTTCCGAGGCCCTTGAGGGCGCTTTCAAGCGCGTCCCTGTGCCGGGCTGAGGCGACGAGCCCGACGGGGCCGCCCGGGGTCCCAGCCCCGCCCGTGGCCTCCTCGTAGACCGTGTCCTTTAGCCCTTCGGCGCCCGAGCCGTCGAGGGCGGAGATGAAGACGACCTTGTTCGCGGGAAAGCTCTTTCGGAGGGTGTCGAGGGCTTCGGGCGTTGCGAGGTCTATCTTGTTCGCCACGATGATGGTCTTCCTGCCCCCGCCCCCCTCGGCCGCACCGAGGATCTTCATGTCCCCGGAACGGTCCTCGTCCGTCGAGTCCACCACGAAGAGGACGAGGTCGGCCCTGGCGGCCCGTTCCCTGGCCTTTTCAACGCCGATGGACTCCACGTGGTCGGTGGTCTCCCTGAGCCCGGCCGTGTCCATGAGCCTTACGGGGAGGCCCCGGATGTTCACAACCTCCTCTATCACGTCCCTCGTGGTGCCGGGGGTAGGGGTCACGATGGCCCGCTCCTCCTTGAGCAGGAGGTTCAGGAGGCTCGATTTCCCCACGTTCGGACGCCCGAGTATCACGGCGGCGATGCCTTCTCTCAGGACCCTCCCCTCCTCATAGGTCGCGAGCATCTCTTTGATGCGCGCTCCGGCGCGGTCCACCTCCTTGGAGATCGCCCCGTCCGGGAGGACCTCGACCTCTTCCTCCTCGGGAAAATCGAGCTCCGCCTCGATGCGCGTAAGGAGGCCCGCGACAATCTCCCCCGTCTCCTCGACCCGCCGGGAAAAGACCCCCTCGAGGCGGCCCCCGGCAGAGGCGAGCGCCCTGTCCGTCTCCGCCCTTATGACGTCGATAACGGCCTCGGCCTGGGCGAGGTCGAGCTTGCCGTTCAAGAAGGCCCTCCTGGTGAACTCGCCCGGCCCGGCGAGACGCGCGCCCGCGGAGAGCAGGGCATCGAGGACCTTCTTTACGACAAGGGCGCCGCCGTGGGTGTGGAGCTCCACGGTGTCCTCGCCCGTATAGGACCTCGGCCCCTTCATGAAGACGAAAAACCCTCTGTCTAAAGTCTCTCCGCCGGGGGAGGTGATGCGGCCGTAGTACAGGCGTCTGGGCTCGATACCATCCGGGCCGGCCTCCCGGAGCGCGGGGGCGCCAAAGACCCTGAGGCCCACGGCGAGGGCCCCGGGGCCCGTTACCCTCACAACTCCTATGCCGCCCTCGCCCGCGGGGGTCGATACGGCGGCTATGGTGTCCGGTGAATTCATCTCAGGTGGATTATAACCCTTTTGGAACGCAAAGGGCAGTGAGCCCTGATAGAGGCTTGAGGGGGGGATCAGGCCCGACTATCCCCTGGCGTGGAGAACCCTCAGGCCCGGGCCTTGGCGGCCTTGGGAGGACCGGACGAGCCCGTGGGGGAAGAGGGGGCCCTGTGTATCATGTACTGCTGGGCGATGGTCAGGATGTTGTTGACGAGCCAGTAGATGACGAGCCCCGAGGGGAACTTGAGGAACATGACGGTGAAGAT
>JBHHVK010000165.1:0-4599 GCA_046754205.1 Thermodesulfobacteriota bacterium | reverse complement strand
AGGAAGAACTTCGGCTGCACCCACTTCATCGTGGGAAGGAACCACGCCGACCCGGGCAACAACAGCAAGGGCGAGCCCTTCTGCGGCCCCTATGACGCCCAGGAGCTGCTCGAAAAATACCAGGACGAGATAGGCATCAAGATGGTGCCCTTCCAGATGATGGTCTACGTCCAGGAGCGGGCCGGGTATGCGCCCGTGGACGAGGTGAAGGAGGGCGAGAACGTGCTGAATATCTCCGGTACGGAGTTCAGGAGGCGCCTGGCCGAAGGTCTCGACATACCGGAGTGGTTCAGCTACCTCGACGTGGTCGAGGAGCTCCGCAAGACCTACCCGCCGAGGCACAGGCAGGGCTTTACGGTATTCTTCACCGGGCTGTCCGGCTCCGGCAAGTCCACGATAGCCAACGCGCTCATGGTCAAGCTCATGGAGATAGGCGGCCGCAACGTGACGGTCCTCGACGGCGACATGGTGCGCAAGAACCTCTCCAGCGAGCTCGGCTTCTCGAAGGAGCACAGGGACCTGAACATCCAGCGCATCGGTTTTGTGGCCAACGAGGTGAGCAAGAACGGCGGGGTAGCCATCTGCTGCCCCATCGCCCCCTACGCCGAGACGCGCCGCCGGGTCCGCGAGCTCATATCCGAGAGGGCCGGTTTCATAGAGGTGCACGTGGCCACGCCTCTGGAGGTCTGCGAGCAGCGGGACCGCAAGGGCCTCTACGCCAAGGCGAGGGCGGGCATCATAAAGGAGTTCACCGGCATATCCGACCCCTACGAGGCGCCTGAAAAGGCGGAGGTCGTCATAGACGCCTCGGAATGCAGCCCCGACGAGGCCTCCCAGCAGATAGTGCTGAAGCTCGAAAAGCTCGGCTTCATCAAGGGCTCCTGACCCGGAACCTCATTGCAAAGCCATGCCTGGGCCGCCCCTTAGTGGGCGGCCCAGGCCGTTTGGAGGAACCTGTGCCATGACAGAGCCTACCGGACTTGAAGAGGCGTGCCTGCGGGCCGCGGACTCCCTCGAAGGGAGTCTTACGGAGATGAGCGACTCCTTCTTCCTGAGCCCCGAGGTCGGCCTTGAGGAACGGCGGACCTCGGCCGCCATGCGCGAGTTCCTCGCCGGGTTCGGGTTCGCCGTCGAGGCCCCGGTCGGCGGGCTCGAAACCGCCTTCAGGGCCGTGGTGGGCAAGGGCCCGCCCGTAGTTGCGCTCCTCGCCGAGATGGACGCCCTGCCCGGCATCGGCCACGGCTGCGGCCACAACATCGGCGGCGTCGCGTCGGTGGGGGCGGCCGCGGCGCTGGCCGGGGCCGTCGGCGATAGGCTCAAGGCGGGCGGCGGCACGGTCATCGTGCTCGGGACCCCGGCCGAGGAGTCTGGCACGGGAAAGGCCGACATGATAAGGGCCGGCGTATTCGACGGCGTGGACGCGGCCATGATGGTCCACGCCTCCTCGGCCCGGACCGTGGTCAAGCACTTCCTCGGCCTCGTGGAGCTACGCTTTACCTTTCACGGCCGCTCGGCCCATGCCTCGGCCTACCCCGAGGATGGCATAAACGCGCTCGACGGCGTAATCCAGACCTTCAACTCAATAAACGCCCTTCGCCAGCACCTGCCCATCGAGTCCCGCGTACACGGCATCATAACCGACGGCGGGCGGGCTCCGAACATAGTGCCCGACAGGGCCGAGGCGCTCTTCTTCGTCCGGGCCGCCGACCCGGCGACCCTCGACAGGATAAAAGAACGGGTGGTAAGGTGCGCCGAGGGGGCCGCCGTTGCCATGGGCTGCAGGCTCGACCGGGAGCAGGTGGGGACCACCACCGCCCCGATGAAGATAAACGCCGCCTTCGCCGACCTCTACAGGGGCGCTCTCGACTATCTGGGACTTGCCGAGGACCCCAAGCCGCCGTACATGAACGTCGGCTCCTCTGACATAGGGGACGTGTCCCAGGTCGTGCCGGCCATCCACCCCCACGTCCCTTTGAGCGCCGGGCTCAGGATACACACCAGGGAGTTCGCCGCGGCCACCGCCACCCCTGAGGGCCACAGGGCGCTCATGGAGGGGGTCAAGGCCCTAGGCCTCACGGCCCTGAAGCTCCTCTTCGACCCGGCGGCCCTCGACGTCGTAAAGGAAGACTTCCGCTCCGGCGGAGGATGACCCCCCACGTCCCCCCCCGGCCCCCGGGGCGTCCCCCTCCCGACCACGATGGACTTGGCCAGGGAACTGTGATATATTTCTGGGGAACGCCGGGCCATCTCCGCACCGGCCCGTCCCCATGACCCGGCGTCCGTTTTTCCGAAAGATCCCCCATGGGGACATCCTGCTGTGAGGTCTTATGATTTCGCCCTTTTCCCGAAGCGGCCCGGATGGCCCTCGACCCCGAGGTATTCCCAGATATCTAAGATGGGTATGCCTGATGGCGGTCCTCTTTACGGCCGCTTCATGCGCCGCCACCCCTGCCAAGCCCGGCGCCGGGCCTTCGGAGCCCGAGTCCGCCGCCCTGGAGCCGCATGACGGCGAAGACGCCGCATCGGCCGAGGCGCCCGGCTCCGGAAGGGATGTAACGGCCCCGCCCGCCCCCGCCGAGGCCGAAAGGCCGAGGGTGCTCTTTCTGATAGCCGAGAAGTCCCTGGGAGAGAAGTTCTACAACTTCTGGTGGTGGGGCAGGTCCGAGTTCAGGGCCGAGGTCTCGGACACCTCCGCCGCCGAGACCGCCCTGAAGGAGGCCTTTCTCGAAAAGGGCTTCCGCGTGGTCGACATCTCCGCGAGCCTCGGCAGGTTCGAGATAAGGGACCGCCTGCGCGTGGCCGACCTCACGAGGGAAGAAACCGTCAGCATCGGCCGCGACCTCGACGCGGAGGTGGTCGTCTACGGCAGGGCCGTAGTGGAGGAAGGGCCGAGGACCCCCGGGAGCAACGTGGGGGTCTACCTCGCCGAGATTTCGGCCCAGGCGGTGAGGGTCGACGACGGGGAGGTGCTCGCCGCCTCCACAGGCCACGGCGCGGCGAGGCACGTCTCCGCGACTGCGGGCGCTGTCAGGGCCCTCCGGGCCGCGGGAGCCGACCTTTCGGCAAGGCTCATCGGCCGGATAACGGCGGCGAGGGCCGGGCCCGTCACGGTGACCGTTACCCTCAGCGGTGTTGCCGGACAGGCCGAGGCGGCCGATTTCAAGGAAATACTCGCTACCAGGGTCCGGGGCGTCAAGGCCGTTTACCAGAGAAAGCTCAAGGGGGGCGTGGCCGTCTTCGAGGTGGAATCGAGCTCCTCGGCCGGTGAGATGGCGGACGCTCTCGCCGGGCTCCCGGGCGCCGGGTTCAGGGTGACCGGGACCACGCCCGGCACCGTCGAGGTCACCTGGAGATAATTTGTCAGATGGAACCCCCGGCACGCCCGTGAACAGAGCGAGGACACTCTTTCTCCTCCTGCTGGCGCTTCAGCTCTCGGCCTGCGCCTCTTATAGGAGTTACGTCCCGCCCGACCCGGCCAATCCGGTCTACACCCTGGCGGTGCTCCCCATGTACAACGCCACCAACGACGTGGGCGGGGCCAGGACGGTGAGGGCGGAGTTCGTAAAGCGCATTCAAGACATGCACTACAGGGTCTTGCCCGTGGCCGAGGTGGACCGCCTGCTCGCCGACCGCCTCGGCATAACCCTCGGCGACCAGCTCGAGCTCACCACCCCCTGCCGGGTCGCGGGGGCCCTCGGGGTCGACGGCCTCGTCTACGGATACCTCGTCAACTTTGACGACATGACCGCGGGGGTATATAATGTCAAGAAGGTGAGGGCCGGGTTCAGGCTTGTCCACGGCCCCACGGGCAGGGTCATATGGTCGAGGGGTCTCGGGGTAAAGTCCATCATAGCCGGGGGCAGGGCGGGCGCGGGCGTGACCATATTAAAGGAGCTGAAGGACCCTGACGAGGGCCTCATAGAGTCGATGGGGCCCGTAGGCGAGATACCCGGGATAAGGGACTGGTACATAGCGCGGGCCGTGGGCCTGGAGCGGGCGAGCGAGGCCGCGGTCGTAGCCATCGGCGAGAAGGTGCTCACCAGGGCGCTCCGTATCCACCTGAGGCTCGAAGCCGACATAATGCTCAAACGCATAATCCGGACCTTCCCATCCGGGCCCGGGTGGAGGGGGTCCGCCCCCGGGGCCCCGCCCACGGAGGACCCGCCCGCAGGCGGGCCCGGCCACGGGGAGAGGGAATAGCGGTTTTCTACGGGAACTTCAATATCGAGGAGGTAGTCGAGATGGTTAAGAGGCTCCACCACGCGCCGGTCTTTGTTCTGCTGGCGGTCATCGGCGCCTGGGCGCTCTCAGGCTGTTCGCCCGTAACCACGGGGGCCGTAAAGGAGGACGTCACCCTTACGGAGCAGACCAGGATGCTCGAGGAGGCTGGCGCCCGGTACAGGGGGCCGAGGTACAACGTCGCCATACTGGAGTTCGACAACCGCACGCCCGGAGGCGCCTTCGGGGTAGGCGAGGCGGCCACGGACATCCTGAGGACCCTGGTGAAGAGCTCGGGTCTCGAGCCCGTCGTGCTTACGAAGGATGAGATGCGCGAGCAGGAGCGGCTCATCGAGCTCCAGCAGACCGGGGCGCTCAAGA
>JBHHVK010000164.1:0-4606 GCA_046754205.1 Thermodesulfobacteriota bacterium | reverse complement strand
GTGCCCTTGTAGGCCGCGCCGACGTGGCACTCCTCGCAGGGGCTCAGGGCGTGGAGCCCGATGAGCGGAAAACTGGTCAGGTCATGGTCGAAGAAGACCTTTTTCCCCCAGCCGCTCTCGCTGTGGCAGCGCTCACACCCCTTCTTCCCCCTGCCGCCGTGGGGGTCGTCGGCCCTGTGGCACCCTCTGCAGTCGGTCGGCAGCTTCTTGGACCGCGCCACCGGCCCCCTGTGGCACTTCTCGCACGAGACCTTGCGGTGCCTGCCCTTCAGGCGAAAGTCCGTCTTGTCGTGGTTGAAGACGGTCTTTTTCCACCCCGTGGGCCTGTGGCAGCGCTCACACTTCGTGCCGTAGCGCCCCTTGTGCTCGTCGTCGTTCCTGTGGCAGGCGTAGCACCTCTTTTCGAGCTTCTTTTTCTTCTTGCCCGAGAGCGCCCCCTTGCCCTTGTGGCAGGCCACGCAGTCCGTCTTGGCGTGCTTCCCCTTGAGCGGGAACTTGGTCTTCCTGCCGTGGTCGAAGCTGAAACGCTTCCAGTCCTTCTGTGAGTGGCAGTCGCCGCATTTGGTGCCGTAGACCCCGCCGTGAACGTCGGAGAGGACGTGGCAGGCGTAGCACTTAGACGGCGTATCCTTGTACCGGTCGCTGGGGTGGCACCTGTTGCAGGCCACCTTCGTGTGCTTGCCCTTGAGGGGGAAATCGGTCTTGTCGTGGTCGTAGCGTGCCTTGGACCACGACGCGGACTTGTGGCAGTCGCCGCATTTCTTCCCCAGGCGCCCCTTGTGCCTGTCGTCCTCCTTGTGGCAGCTTATGCATTTGCCGGGCGCGTCCCTGTACTTGGCCTTCGGCTTGTGGCACCCGGCGCACCGTGCCTCTTCGTGCGCCGCCTTGAGCGGGTAGTCCGTGGCCCCGTGGTCGAAGGTCTCGCGGTCGAGCTGCACCACCACGGCCCCCCTTCCCTTGTGGTCCGTGTGGCAGTGCCTGCACTCTGTCTCCCTCGCGGACCCGTCGCGCCCGTGGTAGCCCTTCCGCAGCTTTACGTCGGAGGCGACCTTCTTGTGGCAATCGAGGCAGAGGCCGCGTTGAGTGGCCTTGCTGAAAGGCCTGTGGCAGCGGCTGCATTCCTCCTCGTACTTGGCGTGACCCTCTATGAGATCGCCCGGCATGATCAGGCGCTCCACCCTTCCGGCAGAGGCCGGAGCGGGCTGTAGGGCCGCGGCGAAGACTGCGGCGAGATATGCGAGGGCGAAGCGCTTCCACCATTTTCCCGATTTCGCCATTTCCGGTCAGTACATATGCACGGCAACCACATGCACGATCCCGACCACCACGAGCATGAGGAAGAGGGGGAAGTGGAAGAGGTGCCAGAGCGCCAGGAGCCTCTCGTATACGCTGAACTCGGCTATCATGAGGGCGTTGGAGACGTGGTTGGACACGTGGGCCCGGGCCGCCTTTTCGATGCGCGCCCTGTCCTGCCCGGACCAGCCGTACCGGCGGGCGGCGACGTCTATCGTCCTTGCCAGGCCCATGCGTATCATCAGGTGCGTCCAGCTCGCAAAGGGCCCTGCGACAACGTAGCGCAGGAAGCTCTTCATGAAACCCGTGGGGGTTTTGAGCACGAAGGCGTCGAGGGCGAGGAGACGGGCCTGAAGCCTCGGGGCGAAGCCGAGGACCCGGTGCAGGCTGTTCTCCTTCGCCTCGAGGTCCTTTTTTATCTCCGCGAGGCTCATCTTCCTGCCATAGAGGCCGTAGTGGACCTTGGCGTGGAAGTGGCGGCCAACAAATCCGCTGCCGGCCACCAGCAGGGTGGAGACGAGCGCCACGGTGCTGTTCAGCGAGCCGAAGCGGAAGTTGGCGTGGAAGATGACGAGCACCGGGCCTACGACGCCGAGGACCATGTGGGCCCTGAACCAGTGCTTCACCGGGCCCCAGTTTCTCATCAGCCGCGCCTTCTTGCGGAGCGGGTAGACCAGAAGCAGCAGCATGAGCGAGCCGCCCACGATGCCGAGATAGTAGCCTGACCCGTCCTCGGCCACGAGATACTCGTTGTAGCTGAGCCTCCACCCGAAAAAGAGCGCCGCCGCCGTAATGGCGTACCAGAAAAGCGTCGACCTGCTCGTAACGGGGGCCGCGTGGAGGTCGCAGTACGGGGCTGGTGCGGACCGGGCCGCCTGCCCGACCTCGGCCGGCCCGGGCCTGCCCTCCGCCGACCCCCCGGCCCCGCTCCGGGACGAAGGGTCCTGGTGCCGCTGCCCTGCCGGGGCGAGCACCCCTTCGGCCGCAATCGCGTTCGCGCTGCTCTTTCCCATCACCTTAGTCCTTTCTTCGAGAGGCCCGGTGGCCTCAAACCGTCACAGGAGGTCGAAAGACCAGTTGCGGTCCTTGACCTTGTGCCCCTTGAGCAATTCCACTATCTCCCTATTTCCGGCGGCGAGCGTTACCGCCCTCTCCCTCTTCTTGTTCATGAGCCTCCTGTTGGCCCCGAAGTCGAGGAGCAGCCTTACCACCTCCACGCGCCCCCCGGCGGCGGCGAGCATCAGGGCCGTATTGTCGAGGTTGTTCCTGGCGTTTACGGCGGCGCCGTAGCCCACGAGGAGCCTTACGACATCGGCGTGTCCCCTGTCGGCCGCGAGCAGGAGGGGGGTGTTGCCGAGGTCCGTGACCACGCCCGTGTCCGCCCCGGCCTCTATCAGCGCCTGGACTATGCGGACGCGGCCCTTCCAGGCAGCGAGGCTCAGGGCCGTGTGCCCGTCGGCATACTTCTCACCGACCGCCGCGCCGTTGGCCAGAAGGGTGGCCACCACATCCAGGCTCCCGTGGTCGACAGCGTACCACAGGGCCGTGCGCCCCTCCGGGTCCTTCAGGTTCACCCTGGCGCCGCGCTCGATAAAGGCCTTCGCGGCGTGGTTGAGCCCGAGGCGCGCGGCCCACATGAGCGGCGTGGGTCCCCCGGGTTTGAATAAAGTGACGTCCGCGCCGGCCCCGGCGAGCACGAGCGCCGTGGACTCGTGTCCGCCGCTTACGGCCCCAAGGAGCGCCGTGGCGCCGTCACGGGTCCTGGCGTTGACGTCGACGCCGGCGGCGATGAGCCTTCCGACCACCCCGGCATGGCCGCCCTCGGCGGCCCATACCAGCGGCGTCCTGCCGTCCGGCTGCCTCGCCCCGGGCTCGGCGCCATTTGCCAGCAGGAGCGCCACGGTATCCTCGTGGCCCTGCCAGGCGGCCCTCGAAAGAGGCGTGTGCCCCTCGGAGTCCCGCCCGTTGACGTCGGCCCCCTTGCCCATAAGCATCTCCGCCGCCCTGGTCTGGCCCCGCCACGCGGCGATCATCAGCGGCGACCAACCCCTGTAGGGAGCGTCACGGCCGGCGCCCGAGGCTACCGCGCGGCTCGCCTTTTCTATGTCCCTGAGACTGATAGCCGGGGCCCTGCGCTTCTCTTTCCTGGGCTTCCGGGGCCTGGCGCCGCGCGCCAGGAGTGTCTTCACGACGGATGTTTTCCTGTTCCTGGACGCCGCGGTAGCGGCCGTGACGCCCTTCTTGTTCCTGGCGTTGAGGTTAGCCCCCCTGCCGGCAAGGAGCCTTACCACGCCCGCGTGCCCCCTGGCCGCGGCCAGGATGAGCGGGGTGTTGCCGTTATGGTCGCGGGTGTCCACCACGGCCCCGGCGTCGAGGAGCGCCTTGACGATCTCGGTGCGCCCCTCCCGGGCGGAGACCAGGAGCGCGTTGTCCCCGTAGATGTCCTTTGCCTCGACCCCGGCGCCATGGGAGATGAGCTCCCTTGCAACGGCGCCGTGCCCGCCGGCGGCGGCCTCGATGAGGGGCGTGACGCCGTAACGGTCCGCGCCGTTTACGTCGGCCCCGGCCTTCAGGTGCCTCCGGACGCCAATGAGCCGGCCCCTGGCCGACGCCCTGCGGAGCGCCGCCTCGGGGCTTATGGCGGATCCGCCTTTAGCCCCCGAAGGACCGGAGGGGTTCACCCTGGCGGTGGCCAGCCTGTGTCCGCCGGCGGCGGCGGCCCTGAACCATCGCATCGCCTCAGCGGGGTCGGCCTTGACGCCCTGGCCCTTTTCGTACATGACACCCATGTTGTACATGGCCTTCACATTCCCCCTGGCGGCCGCCTTCTTCATCCACAGGAAGGCCGCGCGGTAGTTCCTGGCCACCCCTCTGCCGTTACGGTACTGCGCGGCAAGGAGGTACTGCGCCTCGGCGTTTCCCCTCCCGGCCAGGGGCCTTAATATCCGGACCATCGTGGAGTAGTCCCTTACCCGGGCCGCCGCCTTCGCCTGCTCGAGCGTGCCCGCTGCGGCGGCCGGCGCGGCGGCGAAGACCGCCAGAAGGACCACGGCGGCCGCGAGCGCGACGACCCTGCGGGCCGCGGACCTGCCCGCGCAGCACCTCACCTTATCAGGCCGTTCCATATTTGGTCTCAACGGTTACCCCTATCTTCTGAAGGAACCCCGTGGGGAGAATCCCGCCGGCGCAGACGATTACGGCGTCGTTCGCGATCTCCAGGGTCTCGCCGTCATGGTCTATGGTGACGGCCTTCTCGGTAATGCCCTTTACGTTCGACTTCATGAGCACCTTGAGCCGGCCGGCGGCCTCGGCC